>CACNHI010000017.1 GCA_902620265.1 uncultured Pelagibacteraceae bacterium
CATCGTTACCAAAGCTCTTTTCAATTAACGAGAAACCAAAAAGTGAGGAAGGAAAATTAATACCTGTAAATAAATATGACATTCAATGTATGTCAATCGGCTTTTTAACTGAAGAACAAACACCAATGATTTGGCGAGGTCCGATGGTGACTAGTGCAATAAAAACTTTTACACAGAAAGTAAGTTGGAAAAATCTCGATTTTATAATTGTTGATATGCCCCCAGGCACTGGAGATACTCAACTAACATTTTCTCAAGAAATTAGTTTAGATGGCGTAATTATTATTTCTACCCCACAAGAAATAGCTCTACAAGATGTTAAGAGAGGTATAAGAATGTTTGATAAACTTGGTACAAAAATTATTGGACTGGTTGACAATATGAGTCATTTCGTTGGAGATGATGGAAAAAAATACGATATTTTTGGAAGTGGTGGAGTAGAAAAAACTGCAAATGAATTTAATAAAGAATTTCTGGGAAATATACCAATTAATCCAGAAGTAGGAAGACAGGGTGACAATGGAACTCCTATAGTTGAAAGCATGCCTAAACATGATATCTCAACTATATATATTAATTTAGCAAAAAAAATTAAAAATAAATATTTTTAAAATATTATTTTTTAAAAAAAGTATCCATAACAAGATACTTTGTGCCATCAGTTTTATTTATGAGTATTTATTTTTCAATTTTTTCATATCAGATAAGTTTATTGTTCAAAAAAAGATATTTTAAATGATTCGAAAATAGATTTATGTTAATCTAATTCAAATTGATTTTTATAGTCTTTCTTTAAATTTTGGTTTTGATCTTTTTTATCTAAAAAACAATTTCCGATAACAAGTTTGTCCATTTCAGTTCCCATAAAACAATTAAATGCATCTTTGGGTGTGTTTACAATCGGTTCGCCTCTAACATTAAATGAAGTATTAATAATCACAGGACAGTTCGTTATCTCTTTAAATTTTTTAATTAAAGAATAATACTTTGAATTTGTCTCTTCATGAACTGTTTGTATTCTTGCAGAATAATCAACATGAGTGACAGCAGGAATATCTGATCTTTTGATATTAAGTTTATCTATTCCAAATAGTTTTTTTTCATCATCTGTCATCTTAATTTTTTTACTATCTAGAACTTCTGCAACCAACAACATGTATGGGCTATCAGTATTAATTTTAAACCAACTATCTACATCTTCTCGTAATACTGATGGTGCAAAAGGTCTAAAACTTTCTCTATATTTAACTTTTAAATTTAAATTCTTTTGCATAGTTGGTGATCTCGCGTCCCCTAAAATAGATCTTCCTCCAAGTGCTCTTGGTCCAAACTCCATTCTTCCTTGAAACCACCCAACCGCATCTCCATTTTTTAAGCATTCCGCAGTTTTTTCAATTAAGTCCTTTTCTTCTAAAACCTCAAAACTAGCATTAATGTTTTTAAGTTCTGCCTCTATTTCAGTTTGAGAGTAACTTGGTCCCAAGTATGATCCTTGCATATCATTATTCGATACATGTCTCTCTTTTTTTAATTCTAAATGCCATAAAGCAAGGGCTGCTCCTAATGAACCTCCAGCATCACCAGCTGCTGGTTGTATCCATATATTTTCAAATATTTTTTTTTCTAAGATTTTTCCATTTGCAACGCAATTAAGCGCTACACCACCAGCTAAACATAAATTTTTAATATTAAATTCCTCTCTTAGAGAGTAGGCCATACTGATCATAACATCCTCAGTAACTTTTTGTATAGATGCTGCAAGATCCATGTGAAACTGTGTTAAATTATTTTTTTTACTATCTCTTGGCTCTTTACCAAACAACTTATGAAACTTATCGCTAGTCATTTTTAAACCAGTTGCATAGTCAAAATATTCTTGTGATAACTTAAATGACCCATCATTTTTTATATCAATTAAATTATCTTTAATTAAACTTGTGTATTTTGGTTCACCGTATGGAGCTAAACCCATAAGTTTGTATTCTCCACTATTTACCTTAAATCCCGTATAATATGTAAACGCTGAATATAGTAGGCCTAAAGAATGTGGAAAATGTATTTCTTTTTCAATTGATAAATCCTTGTCTTTACCTATTGCTACTGTTGTTGTTGCCCACTCTCCCACACCATCAGCAGTAAGAACTACCGCTTCTTTAAAAGGAGAAGGGAAAAAAGCACTAGCTGCATGACTTAAATGATGTTCTGAGAAATAGATTTTATTTTCATCTTTAAAATTTTTATCATGTTCTTTTAATAGTTTCATCAGCATGTTTTTTTGAAAAAGTTTTTCTCTTAACCAGGTTGGCATCGATTTTGTAAATTGTTTAAATCCTCTTGGCGCAAAAGCAACATACGTTTCTAATAATCTTTCAAACTTAAGAAAGGGTTTTTCATAAAAAACAATATAATTTACCTCTGATAATTTTAATTTTGAGAATTTAAGTACATATTCAACAGCTTTATGAGGATATCTAGAGTCATGTTTTTTTCTTGTAAATCTTTCTTCCTGAGCTGCAGCTAATATTTTGCCATCAACTATAATTGCTGCTGCACTGTCATGATAAAATGCGGAAATTCCAAGTATAGAAGTCACAAATTAGAATATGGTGTAAATAAACGGAGCAACTGCTGAACCTTGACTCAAAATAATAAGTCCTCCGAATAAAGCTAAAACCAAAATAATAGGTAACAACCAAAACTTTTTTCTTACTTTTAAAAAATTCCAAAATTCAATTAAAAAACTCATAATATTAAAACTGATTTTTTAAGCTATTGTTTGAATTATTTTTTTTAATCCAGTAACTGTTTTTATTATTTTTTTTTAAATTTAGCAAATCTTTTCTCAACATTTTCATAATTAATCCTGTTGGAGTAACAACAAAAAAATAAATAATTCCCATTACAATTGGAGCAATGAAATTTCCCAAGAGTATTCCAAATTTAAACCAAATTTTATTTAATGGTAAAAGTAATTTTGAATTGATAAGTCCCAGTGTAAGAAAAATAATTGATACAATTAAAGACCATATGCGAACCTCAGTTTGACTCAACAAAGGCCAAAGAGAGATTATTAAAAAAACTATAGCAAATACTATGCCAAAATTTCTATTTGATGGAAGCTTAATATTTTGTTGCATAATTTATGTTATAATTTTTTCTTTAATATCAAAAGCATTCATTAATTCATTCCATTCCCGTTTAGATAACCCTGAAGAGGCAATATCAACTTTTTTTCCAGAAATAAGATCTTTTATTACTTTTTTTCCTTTTGAGGATACTTCGGTTCCACCAACTCTATAATCCATAAAAGCTTCGAAAGTTATTGGAACCCATTTTTTTAAGGTGTCTAACATCACATCTGCATATGCTCTAATTTCATATTGTGCATGACTGTCTGCTCTTAATCTTAAAAAATTCATAAGATTGAGCAAGTCTGTTTTCCAATACCATTGGGTATAGGTGTTTAAAGTTAAATTCATTCTGGCAAGCTCTCTAGCTAGTCCTGATTTATTTTCATCTATCGTAGAACCATCATATCTTTCATTCAGCATTGTCTCATAATTATTATATGTTCTTTCAGCATCATTTTTTAATAAATTTAAAACTTCATTTGCTTGATCCCCTGTTAAAATGTCACCTCTTCCTTGTCTGTTACTTTTTGATTGTGCAGCTAAATTTTCTTTTGATGGCAAATAAAATTCTTTATCCAAAATAGAATATCTAGCTGAATATTCATTTACATTAGCCGTCCTATGTCTAATCCATTGTCTTGCTATAAAAATTGGTAATTTTACATGGTATTTGATTTCACACATTTCAAAAGGAGTGCTGTGCCAATGTCTCATTAAATATTTGATCAAACCAGAATCTGTAGAAACTTTTTTTGTACCTTTTCCATATGACACTCTTGCTGCTTGAACTATTGAGGTATCATCTCCCATATAATCTATAACTCTAACAAAGCCATGATCTAAAATTGGAATCGCCTCAAATAGTATTGTTTCCAGTCCTGGAGAAATAACTCTTCTTGTTTTATTATCTTGAGTTTGTAACTCTTTGATTTCTTTTTGTTGTTCTAGGGTTAATTTCATGAATTATTTATTGAATCTTCAGGTATTACTTTTATATTAATCATGTTGGTTTTCCAACTATGACGATAAACGAATTTCGTAATAAACATTGCGGACGTGGGGGCAGTACCCACCACCTCCACCATTTTCAACTTATGGGGGTGAACTAGGATCGACGGATGTCTAAAGGCTGTTCTTTCGTTCGGAATTGTTCCACCGTAACGGGCTATTTATAATTGCAAATAATAAATTTGCACTTGCAGCTTAATTAATTTTTTAGTTAAGTTACGGGGTTCGGGGCACCTGGCAACAGAACGCCCCTTTCCAAAGGTTTCCATTGTCTACAGTCATTTTCCAAAAAGAATTTACATTGAAGTTTACATTGAAGTTACAATGAAGTCAGAAAACAATTTTTGACCGTTATACGCGCATTTGCAAGTGTAACATTGTTCAGCGATAGAAAAGTTTAAAAATTATTGATTATTTCCAAAGTTCGATAAATAATTTTCAATCTCTAAAATTTCATTATTACTTATATCAAAAATTTTGTAAACAAACTTATCAATCTCCTCATCTATATTATTTATTTCTGGATAACTATGTTTTTTAAGTGATAAATTTTTTAATTTTTCCATAATTTTTTTATTTTTATTAAATTTTGGTATTGGGAATTGTTCAAGTTCATTAATTTTAAATTGAGGAAATATTCCTCTTTGAAGTTTTCCATATTTAAAAATAAACCAGAAAGAAGTTAGTTTTGAGTTTAATATTGCTGAAATTGCATAAGCAGAATGATTATCAATTTCACATACATTTATTGTATTTACATCGTTTATAAGTGTTTCCTCAGCAACAACAGAACTTATGCAATAGGGTGGTAAACTTGGGATTTGTTTAACTAATACTCTTTCCTTTTCAAAAATTAATTTTGACCTTCTTCTAAATAAGTTTTCACCATATTTAATGTATTCTTTTGACCAATTTAAAAGATATCTATGCACATCTTCACTATCTAAATATTTTATATAACTCGAATTTATTTTTTTTTTGGAATGATAACATCTTTGTTCCATCATTTGTTTAGTCTGTTTAGGTATTCCACCGCCTTTGCCGTATGCTTGTATTCCAGTTTTTACTTTAACATGATGAAATAATTTACCTTGAGTTTCTTCAATCTTTTTAAAAATTTTGTAACATTCATTGTGCAAAGCAACCTCAAAATTTATTATAAAATTATCTTGTTGATATATTGATTTGTTAATTTTTTTTAAAACATTAAAAGATCCGTCATAATCTATTAATTCTATATTTTGATTATTTTCGTCATCATTATTATTAAAAAATATTATTGATGCATCGACATCTGCAGAAGCAAATACTTTTTTTTTGCAATTTATTAATGATATGTTTGATTTAGATAGAATGAATTTTCTTAAGGATTTATTAGTAGTAATAGTCATCCAGTTGTTTGGTATTATGTAACTTAAAATACCATCTTTTTTTAAAATTTTAGAACCAAGTTCAATGAAAAGTATATAAAAATTAATTTTATAATCGATTAATTTATATGACTTGTAATAATATTTTTTATCTTCAGAAGTTATACCTTTCAATGCACTTTCTCTTGTAAATACATAAGGAGGATTCCCAATAACTAAATCAAAACCTCCATTATCAAGGACATCTATAAAAAAAACTTTCCAGAAAAAAAAATTTCTATCTTCAATTAAGGATAAAAAATTTTTGTTTATCTGCTTAGTATTTGATTTTATAGATATTATATTATTTATTTTTTCATTTAATAATTCTTGCAATCTTTTACCTTTTTTTCTGCTTGAGGTATTAAAATATTCTTTTTGAATTTTAATTAATTCATTTTTATTTCTTTCAAAATTATCATCTACAAATAATTCATTACGATCCTCTTTATCAAAATCAAAATCTTTGAATTTTTGAATTAAACTATTTCCTTGTAAGATTTTATAATCAAGGTTTGGCAAAGGTTCTATCCTATCAAAACTTCTCTCATCAATAACAAGGGATAACCATAATCTTAATTTTGTTATTTCGATTGCAGATCCATCAATATCTACTCCATAAATAGAATTTTCAATAAAGTTTCTTTTGATATGATATTCTGAATAATCTAAGTTTAAAAAATCAGATATTGACATTCTAATTGTAACAATCTCATTCATTAATTGAACAGGAAATGCTCCAGAACCTATTGCAGGATCACAAACTTTAATTTTTTCCAACAAATTATCAATTATTTTGAATTCTGATTTTGAAAAAATTTCTGAGATAGTTTTACCATAGATTTCATCACTTCTGTTTACTTGAACTAAAATTTCTAAATTTTCATCAGATGAATTTAAAATCTTATTTTTTTTAAGATAGTTTTTAATACTTTTCTTACACATGTAAGAAACAACTTCTCTGGGAGTATAATATGATCCTTTACCTTTTTTGAAATTTTCAGGTAGCAGTCTTTCAAATACTTTACCTAACATTTCAGGATCAACAGCGACATCCGCATCAAAGTTTTGATCTTCTTGCACGGTGAAATTATATTGATTGAATGTTTTAAAAATATCTTCAAATATTTGATCATTAATATTTACATCTGTTTCGGTCCAATTGTATTCGTTAAAAGGTTTAAACAAACCACCATTCAAAAAAGGAATTTTGCAATCTAACTTATCGTAATATTCTTCTTCGTTATTAAGAGCATCATAAAAAATAGGTTCAAGCAGATCATTAAAGAAGTTTTTTGCTTTAATTTTTTTATTTTTGTAATCATTATAAAGGTCTTGTAAAAAAGTTTTTGATCCTGAACCCCATTTTTGAAAGTTACCATTTTCATTTTTTTTAATCCCTAACCATCCTTTTTTTTGCAAAAAATATAAAAAAACTATTTGACCTAACAATTTTTTTGAAAAATTGTCTGAGTTAATATTTTTTTCTTTAAAATCATTTTTAATTTTATTGTCATTTTTTATCATTTTGTCTATTTCTTTTGATAAATTTAGATAATGCTTTTTGTAATCTTCGAAAAATTCGTCTGTTACTTTTTCTAAATTAAATGCATTTTTGATATCGTCTAAAGTGTTATTTTTATTCAGTAATAAATTTATAACCTGAGTTTTTGCTGTAAAATTTGGTTCATTTTGACCAACCAAATAAGATAATCTTTTTATTGGCGAAGTGTTAATTTGAACTTTTATGTTCCCTTTTTTATCTATATGAGAATTTACTTCTCTAGTAATAAGAGATAATCTCCAATCTAATCCTTTTTTATTATAAAAAGAAATTAGAACTGCATCACAATTATTTTTTTTTAAGTAATCTGTTGCAATATTTCTCTGTATATATCTTGATTTATCGAACGAAACATTGTCATGGAGTTCAATCTCTAAAGCGTCTATTTTTTTTGATTTTGTATCAGAATAATTTGAATAAATCTTAATATTTGAAACGATATCTTTAAATTTCTCACTTATGGGTATTACATTTAATTCAGATTTAACTGAAACTTTAAAAATATTAGATATTAATTCTGAATATTTTGATTGATTAAATGGATAGTTAAATGCCTGTGATACTAAATTTTCTGCACTTGTTTTATCCATAGTAATTCAATGAGAGTATTATTTCTTTTTTTTTAAACGCAGTGTCTAAGTCCTCATCATAAGCAGACTTAATTAGTTTTGGAGATATAATATCTTTTAAAAGATATAGAATTTTAAGTGGATCATTTCCAACATTACTATTTTTAATCATTTTAATAATTTTTTTTACCAAGAAGGGTGTAATTCTTCCATCTGCAAATAATCGTCTAAATCTTAATAATAAATCGTTTTCTTCATCCGAAAATGAGGAAATATTATTAAAAATTTCACTATTTAATAAACTAATAAGTTTAAATTCATTAGAATTTGAAGATAAATCGGAGTCTGAAAAAGTAGCAGTTTCAAGTATTTTGTAAAAATTTTCTTTGTTTTGTCTTAGCAAATCAAAAAAGTTCTTTTTAATATTTTGTTTTTTTTCATTTTTTGAACATTTAAAATATTTAATTGCATCAAGAAAATTTAATCTATCTGTTTTAAGATTATCAGTAGTAAGAATAAATTCTTTAAATCTTCCTTTTCTAAAAAAAGTTATGACACCATTTTCATTATTATATTTTTTTGCTGTTTTTATCTTTTTTGGAAGTTTTTTAATTTTTTCGAATAGTTTTTCGTCTTTATCTCTTATATCCCTAATATAGTTAATATACTTTTGTCTTGTGTCTACCACTTCATCATCGTCATTATATGTTTTTTTTGAGTTCATAGAGTTAAATATATCTTTGCCACTTTTTCCGCCTAATAAATAATAAGTTTCAGTTTCTTCGTCTTCTGTTAAATATTTTGCATCATTACCCAAACAATCGTGAATTGCTTGAATTTTAGAGGTTATATTTTCTTCTTGATTTAATATTTCACCACCTTGAGTAGATGGAAAAAAATTATAAATAAAAATATTAGGAAATTTAGTTCCAACTCTATTAACTCTACCCACTCTTTGTATAACTCGAGTAGGATTCCAAGGTAGATCATAGTTTATAACTATATTTGATCTATGCAAATCAATACCTTCAGCAAGTACATCACTTGAAATAAGAATTTGAATATCATCCTTTTGCTGTTTTTCATCAATATTAGGATTAAAGTTTTTAGCAATTATTTCTCTTGCTTGGTCTTTATTTAAAACTTTTAAATTTTTTTCTAAATTAATTTTTGCATCTTTGCTTGTATAAATCATACATCTATCAGTTACTTTCTTTGATAGATTTTCAAATAAATTTTCGCAAGTTTCTTTGGATTCTGAAAAAATAATTATTTTTTTATTTTTTAGTTCTTCATTTTCATTTAAAACTTTAATGAATTTTTCTAATTTAAAATCAGTTTTAACTGAACTCCATAAAACCTGAATGTCCTCAAGTATTTGTAAATCTTTATTTAATAATTCAATGAATTCTGGTTTAAAATCATTTTTTTTGTAAACTTCAATATCACCTTTTTCAATCAGATCTGCTAAGTTATCCTCATCAGAGTTAATTAAATCATAAACATTTTGGTTTTTGTTACCTATTTTGAACTGATCGTCGTTATACATTTGTATTGCAAGTTTGTGATATTCGATAAATCTTCCAATGGTGTTTTGAAATGCAAATTTACTACTTTCAAATCTTTTAATTATCAAAGTTTTAAAAAAAGAACCAAGACTATCGTTTTTATTATATTTTGATTTTTCGTAAACTTGAGGTTTGAGATAATTTAAAGGATTGTATCGAACCTTTTTAAATTCTTTGAATAATTGAAGCGTTTGTTCAAAAATTGAATTAGTTTTTTTGTCAAATTCATAGATTAATCTTCTTGGGTCTTCAACATCAGGAAAATGAAAATTATTCATTTTCATATCTTCTTTATATAATTCTTTTATATCTGTTCTTGTTCTTCTGACCATTACTTCAGATAAAACCTTTTCTCTAATTTCTTCAGAACCTTTACGAACAATTTCAAAATATTTTTTTACATCTCTATCTTCGCTATCTTTAAGTTCATTTCTTGCTTCTTTTACTTTTTTATGCCAGTAATTAAAAAAAGAGTTTAAGTTATTTACACCAGGTATTTTTGAACTTCTTGGTTTTAAAAATAATCTTAATTGACTTAAAATATCTAGAAATCTGTTGTTTAGTGGTGTAGCGGTAACAAGTATAACTTTTTTACCCTCACATAACTCATATAAATCGTTGTAAGTTTCTGTTTCAGCATTTCGAAACCTATGTGCCTCATCTATAAAAATGTATTCAGATTCCTGAACAAAATAATTATCTTTTAGTTTCTTTAATATTGATCCATCACCTGAGAATGTATCAAATTGAGTTATTCTGTAGTTATCAAATACTCTTTTCCAATTTTCTTTTAGAATAGGAGGGCAAATAATTGTTTTTTTTACATCAGGCAATTGTTTTGCAAGAAGTGCGGACACATATGTTTTTCCAAGTCCTACTACATCAGCAATAAATACTCCATTATATGTATCTAAAATATCTTTTGCTTTAATAACAGCATGTTTTTGGTATGTGAGTTTAAGTACACTCTCTGAAGTTTCAAATAAACTTTTTTTATCTTGATTTATTTCATCTTTGAAGTGCTCATACAAAACTTTAAGATAAAGTTCGTAAGGATTTATATCTTCTGTAATCCATGTTTCCTTTAATAAAATTTCCTCAACATATTTATTAACATCTACAGCATCTGAACTATTCCAAAGTTCTTCAAATCTTTCTAATGCAAATTTTACATCTCCAGAATTTTTGAGTTCCACATTAAACTCATATTGACCTTTTAAACCACTATGAGAAAAGTTACTTGAACCAGTAATTACTTTTCCATATTCTGTTTGAGTTTCAGGATTAAGTCTACAAATGTAAACTTTTGCATGAATATTATTTTTTCTATGTTGTTTAATTTCTATTTTTTTATTTTTTAATAACTCAATAAATTTTTTTATTGCTAAATCTACTTCTTCACTATCATCAGAATTTTCAAGATCTAACTTTATGTTTTCTTTTAAATAATTTTTACTCTCTTGTTCGCTAAAAATATCAACTTTATTTTCAGCACTTTCTATTGCCTGTATAGTCCCTCTATCGACATTAATTCCATTAAGTATTCTAATTTTGTCTATTTTTTCAAAATCATCTTTTAATAAATTAAATCCACTTATTCTAAAATATCCCACAATAACATCTAAAAATTGAGAATGTTTAAGTAGAACTTTAAATCTTTCAACTAGAGTAGAGTTAGGTTCATTTGTAAAAAAAGTGGTGTCTGTACTCATAATTATGAATATAGCACCAATAATAATATTTTTTAAACAAAAGTATTGTCAAATCCTACTCTGCACATATCTACGAATACTACCTTCCACGATATTTTAGTATTTACAATGAAGTCGAAAAACAAGGTTCATGTCAAAAATGCTAAACTTACATTGAAGAATACATTGAAGTGTTTCAAAAAGTCTTTATTTTCTGTTAGTATTTAAATTATAGGGGGAAACAGAACGCCCCTTACAAATTTAAAGAAATATAAATTATGAAAACAGTTCGAACTCACGATAAAATTTATTTAACAACAAATCGCTATAATAAACCTAAAAAAGCATTTGAATTTTTGTACAAAATCTTAAAAAAAAAATTATCGATTAAAAAAAGATACAAAGTTCTTGATGTGGGTTGTTCTAATGGTGAATTGCTTTTTTTTCTGAATAAAAAATTTAGAAATTTTGACTTTCATGGCGTTGATTTAAGAAATGATTTAATAAAATTAGCAAAAAATAAACTTCCTAAAAATATAACTTTAAAAAAAAAAGATTACACAAAAGAAACCCTAAAAGGAAAATTTGATATAATTATTGTTTCTGGAGTAATTGGAATTTTAGATGAACTCGACAATTTTTTTACAAATATAAAAAAAAATATGAAAAAAAATTCAATACTATTTTTATTTGAAAATTTAAATGAATATGATTATGATATAATGATTAAATATAAAGATTTAAACTCAAAAATAACTTCATATCAATCAGGTTGGAATATTTGGAGTATAAAAAAAATTAAAAAATATTTTAAATCAAAAAAAATTATTATACATCCCTTTAATATTGATATCGATATTAAGCAAAATAAAAATGACTTAATAAGAACTTGGACGATAAAAATAGGTAAAAAGAGATATTTTTTAAATGCTCTAAATATTCTTCAAAAACAAAGTTGGTTTGAAATTAGATAATATACTTGTCCGCTAAATAAAAATGAATTTAAAAAGTATAAAAATAACAAACTTTCAGTTCATTGTTCTATTCTTATTCTTGTTTTTATGGTTATACGCCAGAGTGGGTCAATACGATATTAGTAGTTTTATTCAAACTCACCATCTCTTTAATTATGAGCATGAGTTTCTAAAAAGAGCGCTAGTTGGAGAAATTTTAAGATTAAGTTTTGAAAATTTGGATGCTGACATAATCTTTAACTTATCTTTATTTTTTTTAATTTTTTTATCCATAGTTTTTTTCAGAATTTTTTTTATAAATTTTAATAAAGATAATAATATAAATAAATTAATTTTTTCAATTATGGTGTTTGTAAGCCCTCTTACATTACAACATTTTATTTTTGATATTGGAAGATTTGAAATCATAAATATATTTATAACTTTATTTAGTTTTTTAATTATTAAAAAGTTTCATAAAAATACTTTTCTTACAGTAATTTTTATTTTCCCGCTTTTAATTTGTATTCTGTTAATTCATGAGGGTTCCTTTTTCATGTTTATTCCAATGATATTAGGATTTTGGTTTTTTAAAAATTCAGAAATAAAAACTTTTATAGTTCAATTATTTTTATTTTTAATTATTATTTTTATAACCTATAAAATATCTACGTTAGGGCTTGCTACAAAATATACTTTTAAGGAATATTATAATTTACTTTTAAATCAGCATTTTTTATATAATGAGGCATCTGATCATCATGGATTTTTAAATATAAGTTTAACGGCAGTAGAAGTTTTATACAGAGATTTATTTAATACTTACGACCCAAATGTGAAATATGCAATCTTCGAAGACACCATCAGATTAGGCTTTCGTTTCAAATCGTTGGTAGATAATTTGATATTAATTTTTTTATTATCACCAACTTTTTTTATTGTTTTTACAATCTACAGAAGTTTTTTCAAAGTAAGTAATTTTAAGATAAAATTATTATTAATTACACCTTTAGCATCTTTCGCTCTTTTTGTTTTAGGTTATGATCATATGAGATGGTGGGCAATAATGTTTACAAATATATTTTTTATTTTATTTAAACTTTGTGAAGAAAAAAATTTATATCTTGAAATAATATTAAAAAATACTCAAAAATATAAAATTCTTTATATTTTTTCAATATTTGCATCTTTCATACTTGGTCCTGTCAAGTATATGCATACTTTTGATATCATTGAAGGGCTGAATATTTATCAGGAACTTGTTTACGAAAATAAAAATTAAATCTTTTTTATAAAGTATACATCAATCGTATCCTCAAAATGGATTCTTCTTTTTCCAGAAAACATAGGAGGTGTATCAGAAAACAAAACTAGCAGATCATCTTTTCCAATATTATTAGATAAAAATTTAGAAAGACTTTCATTAAAAAGCATTTGATTATTATAAATAACACAAAACTGTTTACTTAAATTTAAAGGGAAGACATTTTCACAATCAATATATTTTTTTTTTGTAATTGGTTCTGCAGGTATATGATTGTTTAATGTTAAAAAAATTACAAAGTTATTACTTTTTTTTTCAATAAGTTTATGCATATTGTTAATTACATCGTAATCGCAGACACCATCAAATTTCTGTTTACACTTCTTAATACCCAATTGACGAAGATCATTTCTAAAATATGTCTTATTGAAAAAATTTTTATATCTTGATCGATTAAAGAAAGACTCTTTATAGCTATGAATATAAATTAAATTTTTATTTTTCATGTTACTGATCCAACAATTATTTCTTTCCAGAAATTGTTCTAAATCGCTTTTTTTAAAATCTTCATAATCAACCTCTTTACCACAAAAAAAGTTCATTTCTGATCCTTGGGTTGAAATAGATCTATTCCATTTTTTTTTAAATTTTTGGATATCCAAATTATTATTTAAAACAATTTTTTCGAATAAATTATTTTTTAAATTTTTATTCCTAAAATTTGGGTACGATTCGTTAATTATTACATAAATATTATTAAATTTGTTTTGAGTAATAATTTTTTCAAAATTATTTAGATGTTGTTGATCATCTATATTAGTTAGTTTTTCTGAATTTAAGGAGAAACTATTTGAATAAAAAATTGTAAATTTTAATGTATTAAACCAATTATCATTCCTAAAAAAGTTGTTTTTAACATTTTGGTTATAGTATTTTATATGATTGTTAAAAATTCTATCTGTCTTTGTCCACGTGTTGGTGATTCCTTTTATTCTTTCAATTATACTTTGATGAGACAATGATGGATTTATATTTGAAAGTGTTAATGCAATTATGAAGGAAATAAATAAAAATTTTTGGTTTTTAGTATAAGATTTAAATTTGAAATTTATTTTATATTTTATTTTTTCAAGATAGAAAATTATAAATATAGTAAAAATTAAATAATAAAAAATATTTATATTTTCATACAATACATGGAAAACATAGCTATAATTCAAATTTTCAAAATCATATAAAATTAATTTAAAAAAATGAAAATCTAGTCCATACTGATTGACTAAAGCTGAAATACTCTCAAAAAAAATAAAAAAATACAAAAGGTAAATATGAATAGAGTAAATTAAAGACTGAATAGAAATATATCCTATATCAAAAGAATAGCTATTTGATAAATAAAATAGTGAAAAAATGTTAATTAATAACACTCTATAGAAGTAAAATTTTAAATTAAATTCTGATTTCATTTAATGAGAAAATAACATTGAAAAATTAAATGAGAAATACATAAAATTTATTTAGTGTGACACTCTTGTCCTTTAATTGCTAGTATCTACAATTATTTAACTACCGGAGGTCATATGAAAAAAATAATACTTACATTAATTTTACTTTCGATCAGTAATTTATCTTACGCTGGTTCTTGTCCCATGTTGTTGAATAAAATAGATGGAAAATTATCTGAGATAGAAAAATTACGAGATGAAGGAAAAAAAGCTCATGATAGCGGCGATCATGCTAAATCTGAGGAGTTGTTAAAAAAAGCAATTAGCATGTTAAACAATTAAATGTTATGGAATTATATGAGGTGATTAAATCACCTCATATATAAAATTAAATATGAAACTAGAATTATTTAAAAAAGCTCCAAATTTTAAATTACCAAGCACTAATGGTGATGTGTTTGATATTAGTAAAATAAAAAAAAAAATTGTGATTTATTTTTATCCAAAAGATGATACACCGGGATGCACATTGGAATCTAAGGATTTTAGTAAATTAAATAATATTTTTAAAAAACAAAATACTTTAGTTGTTGGTATATCAAAAGATTCGATTACTAGTCATATAAAATTCAGAAAAAAATATAAAATTAAATTTGACCTACTGTCAGATGAAAAATTGACTGTCATCAAAAAGTATGGCGTGTGGGGTAGAAAGTCTTTTTTAGGTAAAAGTTATAAGGGAATTATTAGATCAACATTTATAATAAATGAAAAAAAAAAAATTGTAAGAATCTGGAAAAATGTAAGAGTAAAAGATCATGCTAAAGAAGTTTTGACTGAACTTAAAAAATTAGTTTAAAAAACTTTTTTGTAGTATAAACAATCATAGAGATACATGAAAAAAATAACTCGTTTATACAAAAAATTAATTTTTCCACTAAAAAAAAAAATCGATATCGATAATCAAAATTTTGATTTTTCCTCTTTGGAGGAAATATTTACTTTTTATGGTACTGATAAAGCTTTAAGTGTAAAGAATCAGTACGATATAAATTCGGACCTAATAATAGGTCATGGATATTCAAGATTTTATGAGAAACATTTTTCATTATATAAAAAATTAGAATTTAATCTATTAGAAATTGGAACATGGCATGGTGCATCTTCTGCGGCTTTTGCTAAGTATTTTCCTGCTGCAAATATCTTTGGAATAGATAGAAACTTTAAGTTTAAGTATAAATCAAAAAGAATAAAATTTTATAATTGTGATCTTACAAATGATTTAGATTTAAAAAAATTAAAAAAAAAATTAAATAATAAACTTTTTAAGATTATTATTGATGATGGATCTCATATACTAAGTCACATTATAAAAAATTTGTTATTTTTTTTAAAATACCTAGAAAAAGATGGCTATTTTGTTGTTGAGGACTTTAACGGTCCCAGAAACTATGATTTTTTGAATGACAGCAATAACCAAGAACTTTTTTTTGATGATATTCTTTTAAAAATTAA
>CACNHI010000018.1 GCA_902620265.1 uncultured Pelagibacteraceae bacterium
ACTATTATTTAATAAACTTAATTTTAAGGCCATACCTTTTGGAATAACATTATATTCTGCAAACCAATTTATAAAGTTGACCATTTTTTTATTAACATTTGGTATCTTAAGCTTTTTGATAACTTTTTTTGTTTGAAATTTTTTTTCTGTATTTTTTTCAAATTCATCCCACACAACTCCAACGGTTTTTGTTTTTCCGAATGGTACCTCTACATAATCTCCTAGTCTTAATTTTAAATTAGTTTCGTAGGTGAAAGGATGATTGAATATTTTTGGTAAAAGAATCGGAACTTTCATTAATTTATATTATGCTTTTTTTTAAGAGTGTATTGTTGTTATTGCTAATACTCTATAATCGCTGTTACTCTTAGCTTTTTCGATCGAACCGATTTTTTTTCTTTCCATACCAAGAATCTACCAAGAATGAAGAATGTTTTCAAAATTTTTTTTTGGTTATAAACATATTATCTAACTATTTTTAGTCTGTTTATTATATCGATTGCTAAGTAAATTTATCTTAATGACATCCAAGAAATTATTGCAGTAGAATTGTTTGGATTAATATTAGCATTAATTAATATAATTAATAAAATTACCAAAAAGTAAGATAAAACTCCATAACGAGTACTTAATTTTTCAATATTATTTCCTAAAGGTTGATTTGTTTTAAGCAATCTAAAAGAGACAACGCTTAAGATATTTGGAATTACTGCATAAATGTATGATGTCAAAATAATCCAATCCAATACTGTTAAATACTCTAATTTGGGCAATTCCGAATCGATAACAAAATTATAAGCAATCAAAGAAAGTAGACATACTATCGTGACGGTCAGTCTAGCCTCAAGCTCTTTTGGATCGATCCAAACTACTAACCAGCATACTGACAAAATTAATACTATAGGTAAAATAACTTTATACAAATAATAGCTATGTTTACGCTCTATAACCATTGATAACTCTAATCCAGTTGCGTAATCCTCCTTCATAAAAAATGGATTTTGATAACTTAAAATATTAAAATCAAAAGATTTTATATTCCATCCGGGGATATCATTATTATCTTTTATGTTTGATAATGATAAGGATGAAAGACCACTTTCAAACAGCATAGTATTTGGAATTTTTTGATAATCATCAATAATTTTAATTTTCACAGTTTGTTTATCAAATGGAAATGTTTTTAAGTTAAATTTGTTTTTTATTGTATATGTTCCACCTAATGCAGAAGAAATAAGTAAATACTCATCTGGGTTTCCAATTTTAGGTGAATATGGTGTCAGTTTGTATATTTTATTATCGATTAAATCTTTATCAGATTTAACAAGATTTAGAATTTTAAATCCTTTCTCCGGGGGGTATAATTTCATTTCATTAAATTGCTTTTGAGTATAATCACAAATATAGTAAGTGTTAGACCCATCATCTTTTTTTAAAATTATATTTTTCTCTACAACGTTCCAAAGTTTAGGGTGACCTTCAGAACCATAATTTGAAAAAATATCGTACTTAATAGAGAATTCGACAGTACCGTTTTTTGTATCAATTTTATTAAAATCTAGATATTTGATATCTAATGTAGGATCAAAAGAGTAGTATATAGACTTGCTTATTTTCTTTTTAATTATCTCCTTTTTGCTTAATATTTCAAATTCAATTGTATCGTTTTCATTCAGCATTCCAGGGTTAAAATTTTTTTGATTTGCTTTTAATATTTGATTACCTGTTTTAAAAATCTTTAAAAGCTTTGGATCATAAATTCTACCAACTAGGAAGTTCCCATTTTCTTTTACAAATTCCCAACTTCCAGATTTTTTTTCAAATTTTTCCATTAGATCAAAACCAAAATTATTAAATGAAACCTGATTTACAAAATTATAATTTAATTGAGCTAAATCATAACTAAATGTCTTACAATCTGTTTCGGATAATGCTGTATTAATATTTGATAAAAATAAAAAAATAAAAAAGATTTTTAATTTTAATAAAATATTAAATGATTTTTTTCTCATTTTCTTTTTTTTTTTTACTTTGAATCTTTTTTAGTTTTGAAAACATTTTTATAGCTACAATCCATGAAACTATTATAAGAATAAGCGATATATAAAAGTTAGAAGCGGTAAATAGATTGTAACATCCATGTAAAGTGAAAGGGACTAAAAAAGCAAAGATTAAATTATCACCTTTTTTTACAAAAGAATATCTCATAAAAAAGTAACCCATGAAAACTCCAAAAATCCCGTGTGCAGGCACAGCTGAAAATGACCTTAGAAATGCCATGTAAATTGGCGTTGTTTCATAATAGTCAGCTAAAATATAAACATAATAAAAGTTTTCTAAAGTTGCAAAACCAAGTGAAACCGTAACCCCGTACACTATGCCATCGATAGGTTCATTAAAATCTTTCATTTTATAAACTAGAAAATATAAAACAGCTAACTTTAAACCTTCTTCAACTGGTGCTGCTGTAAAAAAAGAAGATCTAAGACCCTCCTCCATTTGTGTTGTAGCCCAAATTCCACTTAGATAAGTGTTAATAAAAAAAGCAGGTATTGTTATGAGAATTCCGTAAAAGAATACTTTAATAATCTCAGCATTAGGTTCTTTAAACTTATCCGATAGAACGAAAAACAATACTATAAGTATTGATGGTAAAATTGTTGCTAACAGTAAAATCATTAACTTTTTTCAATTGTTGTTTTAATTTTTAAAATTTTATTCTCTAATGCTTCAAAAGCATCAAAAATTTCCTTTTTTTCTACTCCTGAGATTTGTTCACCTTTGTGACCTTCTGGATTTTTTGCAGTATTTATGACATCCATTAATTGCCCATGCAAAATTGTAAATTTTATGAGAAGTTCGTTTAAATCTTGTTGGGATCCTTTAGTATTTTTGATCTCTTTTAAAATTATATATTCGTGGGCTCTTAACAAATAAGGTGTTAAACCTCTCTCAACGCATGCTTTATCTATTTTTACAGCATCTTTATGATCCAATTGTTGATCTAAATCAGGGTCGCTGCACTTTCTTAAAAATGATTCACTTTTTCCAGTTACCTCTTCAATAACCTTTGACTTAAGATTTTTTATTGCTTCTGTAAGTCCGTGTTCAATTGACGATATTTGTCTTAGCTTTGCCATATCTAAAAATGAAATTCTAATACAAATTTTGGACAAATAAAAACTAATAAAATAAGGTTTTGTCCAATATTATCCACCTCTTTTCACATACAAGAAATTCTAATCGTTATTATTTTAATTTTATAACGAAAGGAAAAAATGAAAAAGTTAAACATTTTAATAATTGCGCTTACTATTTTCGTAGGAGCACAAATATTGGTTCCTAGTAAATCAGACGCAGGTACTTCTTGTAAATATGATTGGTTGGGTAACTACGTTTGCATTGGTACTGGACAAGATAATGGCTGGTATTCATCAACCAAAGAAGACTGGTTAGGTAATGATGTTACAAACTGGAATAGTAATGGTCAAAGCGGATCTTTCAGTTGCAGACATGATTGGTTAGGCAACTACGTATGTAATTAAAAAGTAAGCCCCTCAGAAATGAGGGGCGTAACAAAAGAGGAGAAATGAAAAAATTAGTTTGTAAAAATTGTGGACATAAAGAAACTTTAGAAAATATTAATTTAAGTATAAGCACAAAGATACTTATTGTAAAAATACCAAGAATTAGAGCTAAAGATGGTTTGCACATATATCCTCTTTATTGCCTAAAATGTAATTATATAACTGAATGGGCTTCAGACCCTTATAATTATTCTGGCAAAGCAATTGGTGGGGTTGAATATTTTAAGAAATTCAAAATCAACAATAAGTATAAAAACTATTTTCAGTATACTAAAAATAATTTAGTTAATAGAGGCTATACAAAATCTGAGTATATTAAGTTTTCTTTAGCGTGGTTTTTAATTTTATCTGGAATACTGGCTTTTTTTCAATCTTAATTTACACAGCACCAGTAAGGATATCTCTAAATTGAATTATTATTCCTAGAACAACTGCAACTTTTGCTAATACCGCCCAATGTTTAGGGCCTTTATATTTATCCGACGATCTCCATATTCCAACAGTCGTATATATTAACCAAGGTATTATCAAACCATAAACTGCATGAAAATGAAGTCCAATACTTAGTATTATGAGGGCGCTTACAAAACCAAAAACTGCACTTAAAAGGACACCTACAAGCCAATAAGATTTTACTAAAGAAACATCTCCATTCCAAAAATCTACAAAGAAATTATTATTTTTTTTTTTAGCCATTCTAAAGCTTATATTAATTATGAACGTTGGTAAATAAAAAGAAGAACTAACTACTGACTCATAAGGACAATACAGTCCCTTACCAAGAATTTACCAAGAAGTTTTTGGGATCCGTACCAAGATTTTACCAAGAATGAAGAAATAAATATTTTTAAAAGTTAATAAAAACAATAAAATTCAAATTTTGGAAAAATTTTAAAAGATAGTTATCATCTTTGTTAATCAAGGATAATTTGTGATTATCCTATAAAATCCTATAATTAAGAGTGTATTGCTCTTTTTTCTACAGATAAAGCTGCTTCTTTAATTGCCTCTGAAAAAGTAGGATGCGCATGGCAAGTCCTAGCAATATCTTCTGAACTTGCACCAAATTCCATAGCAACAGCCATTTCTGCAATCATTTCTCCAACGTGCGATCCAATCATGTGAACACCTAATACCTTGTCAGTCTTTTCATCTGCTAATATTTTAACAAAACCTTCTGCATTATTAACAGTTTTAGCTCTTGAATTAGCCATAAAAGGAAATTTGCCGACTTTGTATTTTATATTTCCTTCTTTTAATTGCTCTTCAGTTTTTCCGATAACAGCAACTTCAGGAGATGTGTAAATTACCCCAGGTATTAAGTCATAATTTACATGGCCCGATTGACCCGCTATCAATTCTGCTACCGCTATACCTTCTTCTTCAGCCTTGTGTGCTAACATTGGACCTGAGATCACATCACCTATTGCAAAAATATTTTTTGTACTAGTTCTAAATTCTTTATTTACTTTAATTCTTTTTTTATCATCTAAGCTCACACCAATTTTTTCTAAATTAAGATTTTTCGTATTTGCTTTTCTACCAACAGAAATCAAAACAACATCTGCAATTAATTCACTATTATTGCCAGTTTTATCTTGTACTGAAACTTTTGCAGAATTTTTTTCATTTTTGATTTTTTGTACTTTTGTCTCAAGATGAAAAATAATTCCTTGCTTTTTCAGAATTTTTAAAAACTCTGAGGAGATTTCTTTATCCATTCCTGGTGTAATATAGTTTAATGCTTCGACTACATGCACTTCCGAGCCCAGTCTCGACCATACAGACCCCATTTCAAGACCAATATATCCACCTCCTACTATAACCATTTTTTTTGGTACACTTTTAAGATCAAGAGCACCAGATGAAGATAGAATAATTTTTTCATCAAACTTAATTCCTGGCAACTCAACTGGTATTGAACCTGTAGAAATAATTATATTATCTGTATTTAAAGAAATTTTTTTATTATCTTTTGTTGTTACTAAAACTTCGTTTGCAGATGCTATAGAGCCGGTTCCATTGAAATGAGAGACTTTATTTTTTTTGAACAAAAATTCGACTCCTTTTGTAAGAATGGAGACTGATTTTTCCTTATTTTTCATCATCTTTTCTAAATTTAATTTAACCTCACCTACTTCAATTCCTAGATTTTGTAATTTTTTTGCTTTTTGAAAATTTTCTGACAAGTTCAGTAAACTTTTTGAAGGTATACATCCTACATTAAGACAAGTGCCACCAAGTGTATTTCGTGCCTCTACACATGCCGTTTTAAAACCTAATTGGGATAATCTTATTGCGCACACATAACCACCAGGGCCACCTCCAATTACTACTGCTTGAAATTTTTCAGCCATTAAATTTCTAAAAATAATTTTTCTGGATTCTCTAATTTTTCTTTTATCAATTTTAAAAATGATACAGAGTCTTTACCATCGATTATTCTATGATCATATGATAGCGCTAAATACATGACAGGTCTAACTTTAATTCCGCCATCAACTACAACAGGTCTATCAACAATATTATGCATGCCTAGAACTCCTGATTGGGGTAAGTTTAGAATTGGCGTAGAAAGCATTGAGCCGTAAACACCACCATTGCTTATAGTAAATGTACCACCTTGAAGATCCTCTATAGTTAGCTTACCGTCTCTAGCTTTTTCAGAGATTGTTTTAATTTCATTCTCAATTTGAGCAAAGGACATTTCATCTGCATTTTTTAAAACAGGAACCACTAATCCTTTATCTGTAGCAACAGCGAAACTTATATTATAGTAATTTTTATAGACTATTTCTTCTCCGTCTATTTCAGCGTTAACAGCTGGAAATAATTTTAGAGCTTCAATGCTTGCTTTTACAAAAAAAGACATAAATCCAAGCTTAACTCCGTATTTTTTTAAAAAATCATCCTGATAATCTTTTCTCATTTTAATAACACTAGACATATCAACTTCATTGAATGTAGTTAAAAGGGCAGCATTTTCTTGTGCTTGTTTTAGTCTTTTAGCAATTGTCTGTCTCAATCTGCTCATTTTAATTCTTTCTTCTTGTCCAAATTTAATTTTTCTTTCTGAGGGTTTTGGAGATTTTGACATTAAATTTATTAAATCGCCTTTTAGAATTTGGCCATCTTTTCCTGATCCTTGTATTGATTTTAAATCTATCTTGTTTTCAGCAACAATTTTTCTTACTGACGGAGAAAGTGTATTTGACAAATTATTTTTTCTAGAACCATTTGTAGGTATTTCCTCTGTGAGAACCAAAGTTTCTTCCTCTAAAGATGTTTCATCCTCTACTTCTTCCTCTAATTCTAAAGGTTTGACTTCCTCTACAATCTTTTCAACTTTTTTCTCTGGTAGGTCTTTTACCTGCTCAATTTTAACATCTGGTTCTATCTTTTTTATTTCTTGAACAGTCTCATTACCATTAGCTTGAATTGACCCTAAAACGGCTCCAACTTCTACTACTTCACCATCTTTATGTTTGATGTCACCAATTGTTCCACTTACAGGAGATGGTACCTCTAAATTTACCTTGTCAGTTTCTAATTCTACTATAGGTTCATCAACTTCTACAGTATCACCAACACTCTTTAGCCACTTGGCTATTGTTGCTTCTGTAACACTTTCACCTAAAGCGGGTACTACAATTTTTTCATTCATTTAATTAAACACTTTTTCCAAAATTTCTTTTTGTTGAGCAACATGTCTTTTAGCATATCCAGTCGCTGGAGAGGCAGCTGGAGCTCTTCCAATATAAGAAACATTTTTATTATTAGCTTTAATAAAGTCCAATGTCCATTGTATATAATCTCTCACATGCGACCATGCCCCCATATTTTTTGGTTCTTCTTGGCACCATATAAATTCAGCATTTTTAGCATATGGTTTAATAGATTTTACTAATGATTTAGCTGGAAAAGGATAAAGCTGTTCAATTCTCAGTAAAACGACGTCTCTTCTTTTGTATTTTTCTCTTGCCTCTAGTAGATCAAAATATATTTTTCCTGAGCACATAATTACCTTGTTAATATTTTTTGATTTTTCTAATTCTAAAAAACCATTTTTCTTTTCAAAAGCATGGTCTTCTAAAATTCTGTGAAAAGAGTTTTTCTTACTAAAATCATCTAAATTTGAAACACAAATTTTATGTCTTAGTAATGATTTAGGTGTCATGATGACGAGTGGTTTTCTAAAATCTCTGTGTATTTGTCTTCTTAGTGCGTGAAAGTAATTTGCTGGAGTTGTACAATTCATAACTTGAAGATTTTCCTGACCACATAATTGAAGAAATCTCTCTAATCTAGCTGATGAATGTTCTGGACCTTGTCCCTCATATCCGTGTGGTAAAAGCAAAACTAGCCCTGATGCACGTGACCATTTTCTTTCTCCTGATGATATGAATTGATCAATAATAACTTGGGCTCCATTTGCAAAATCGCCAAATTGTGCCTCCCACATCGTTAAGGTTTCAGGTTCGACTAGACTGTACCCATACTCAAAACCTAAAACTGCTAATTCAGATAGTAGACTATCTACTACCTCAAAATTTTTTTGCTTTTTGGAAATATTGTTTAAAGGAATAAATCTTGTATTGTCCTCTTGATTTCTTAAAACTGAATGTCTTTGGCTGAAAGTACCTCTACCTGAATCTTGTCCAACTAATCTAACAGGATAACCTTCGTCTAAAAGCGTTGCAAAAGCTAAACTTTCAGCGCTTGCCCAATCAATGTTTTTTTTATCCAATATACATTTGTGTCTATTGGTTAATATTTTTTGAATTGTTTTATGTATTTTTATTTTTTCACTAATTTTATTTATTTTTTCTGAAATCTTAATTATTTTATCTATATCAACTCCAGTCGCTCCTCTTCTATCTTTACCTTTTTTTGGTTGGTACCTCGACCAAGTACCCTCAAACCAATCTAGTTTTGGTTTAATATCTTTTGCTGTTTTAAATTGTTCATCTAATAAAGATCTAAAAGATATAATTTGATTTTCAAAATCGCTTTTACTTATAGTTTTTTCTTTTATTAATTTTTCACCATATATTTTTAATGTTGATGGATGTGACCTGATTTTTTTATACATTAATGGTTGGGTGAAAGAAGGTTCATCTCCTTCATTATGACCAAATCTTCTATAACATATCATGTCTATCACTACGTCTTTGCTAAATTTTTGCCTAAACTCTATTGCAATTTTAGCACAGTGTACAACAGCCTCTGGATCATCTCCATTACAGTGTAAAATGGGTGCGTCTACTATTTTTCCTAAATCAGATGGGTAAGGACTAGAACGTGCAAATCTAGGACTAGTCGTAAAACCAATTTGATTATTAACTATAATATGTATCGTGCCACCTGTGTTATGTCCCTTTAATCCAGACATAGCAAAACATTCTGCAACTATACCTTGTCCTGCAAAAGCAGCATCACCGTGAATTAGAATTGGAATAACCTTTTTTCTTTTTAAATCTTTATGAAAAAATTGTTTGGCCCTCGTCTGTCCCAACACGATAGGGTTAACAGCCTCTAAATGTGAAGGATTATCAGTTAAACTTACGTGAACAGAATTTCCATCAAATTCTCTATCTGAAGAAGCACCTAAATGATACTTTACATCTCCAGTTGAATCTTCTTTTCTAAGATTAGAAATTTCTCCAGCAAATTCATTAAATATCCGTTTGTAGGATTTTTGTAAGACATTTGCCAGTACATTCAATCTTCCTCTATGGGGCATTCCTATTTTGATTTCTTTTACACCTAATTGACCACCTCTTTTAATTATTTGCTCTAAAGCAGGTATTAAGGATTCTGCACCATCAAGACCAAATCTTTTTGTCCCTACATATTTTTTTGCAAGGAATTTTTCAAAACCTTCTGCTTGAACTATTTTGTTAAAAATTGCCTTTTTTCCATTACTTGTGAAGTTAATTTGATTTTCCTCTTTTTCCATTCTCTCTCTAAACCAAATTTTTTCTACAGGATCTGAAATATGCATATATTCCACTCCTATATTTGAGCAATATACTTTTCTTAATTTTTGTAAAATTTCATTTATGGATGCAGAGGTAGTATTCAAATAAGATCCTATAAAAATTTTTTTACCATAATCTTCTTTTTTGAAACCGTGATCTTCGGGATGAAGCTCATGGATATAATTTCTTTCCATCATACCTAATGGGTCAAGGTTAGCTATCAAATGGCCTCTAATTCTATATGCTCTAATAAGTGCGATCGCTTTAATTGATTGTGTTATTGAGCTTTGCGAAGTTGAAATGTTTTGATTTTGTCCAGCTAATTCGTTAGTTATTTTATCTAGATTAACTTTTTTTCTTTGAGCCCAAGAAGGTCCCTCTACTTCTTTAATTATTGACTCAATATCATCGTTTAGATCTTTAAAATATTCTCTCCAACTTTTGGGTAAATTTGGATCTTTTTCAATATACTTGATGTACATTTCTTCAATAAAAGCACTATTTGATTTATTTAAAAAAGATGTTTTTTTAAATTCAATATTTTTACTAGAAGTCATTATTATTATCTTATTATAATGTTTAACTATAGATTTTAAAGTGACAATTTATTAAGTAAGGTTTTTCCAATATCTGCGGGCGACTCTGTAATTGTAATACCTGCTTTTTGCAAAATTTTTATCTTTTCTTTGGCTCCACCTTTCCCGCCAGAAATAATGGCTCCGGCATGTCCCATTCTTTTACCTTTAGGTGCTGTAAGACCAGCAATAAAACCAACCATTGGTTTTTTTATTTCATGTTTAGAGATAAATTCAGCTGCCTCTTCCTCAGCACTTCCACCAATTTCACCAATCATAACAATTGATTTTGTACTTTCGTCTTTCAAAAATAAATCCAAACAATCTATAAAATTTGTTCCATTGATTGGATCCCCTCCAATTCCGATGCATGTTGATTGACCTAGTCCATTAGCTGTTGTTTGTGCAACAGCCTCGTAGGTTAGTGTTCCAGATCTTGAGACTATTCCAACTGACCCTTTTTTATGGATATTTCCAGGCATGATTCCAATTTTACATTCATCAGGTGTAATAATACCAGGACAGTTAGGCCCAATTAATCTTGATTTAGATTTAGATAAATACTTTTTTACCTTCAACATATCAATAATTGGAATTCCCTCAGTAACACAAACTATAATTTCAATTGATGCCTCTATTGCTTCAATAATTGCATTTGCTGCAAACTTTGCAGGAACATAAATCATAGTGGCATTTGCACCAGTCTTTTCTTTAGCTTCCTTGACTGTATCAAAGACTGGTTTACCAAGATGTGTTTGGCCTCCCTTTCTAGGTGTTACTCCTCCTACTAAATTGGTTCCATATAAAATAGACTGTTCAGAATGAAATGTTCCATGAGAACCAGTGAAACCTTGACAAATAAGTTTTGTATTTTTGCTTACTAGTATCGACATATTATTTAGTAACCTCTACCACTTTTTTTGCAGCTTCAGATAAATCTGAGGCAGAAATAATTTTTAATTTAGAATCGTCTAAGATTTTTTTTCCTTTTTCATAATTAGTACCTGCTAATCTGACAACTAATGGGATATCTATTTTCATTTCTTTAGCAGCTTCGACTACACCTAAAGCTAATACATCGCATCTCATTATTCCTCCAAAGATATTAATTAAAATACCTTTTACATTTTTATCACTGAGTATCATTTTAAAAGCAGCTGCAACTTTATCCTTTGATGCTCCGCCACCAACATCTAAAAAGTTTGCCGGGCTGCCACCAAATAATTTTATTATATCCATTGTTGCCATAGCTAGTCCTGCACCATTTACCATACATCCAAT
>CACNHI010000019.1 GCA_902620265.1 uncultured Pelagibacteraceae bacterium
ACCCGAACTTTCAACATCATTGCTTGGTGGGCAATTCGAAGATCAAATTTTAGCTTTGGAAAAACTAAATTCATTTGCAAAAAACGATTGGGTAATTATAGCGAAAGAAGCTCGTTTACAAACTTCCTATCAAAGAAATGATTTTTTTTTTAAAAGAGTAAGTGCTTTAAAAAATGTTTTTTTTATCGATAAAAGTGAAGATAGTCAAAAACTCTTAGAACTATCAGATATTACTGCTACAGTAACTGGAACTATTGGATTTGAGTCATTATTGGTATCAAAGAAATGTCTAATATTTGGTCATGCTTGGTATAAAAAAATTCATGGATCATTATTTATTAGCGATAAGACAACCAATTCTGAAATTGATAGTTTTATTAAGACAAAATTTGATAAATCTAAATTTATGAATAATTTATATTCCGTAATATTAACTTGTTATGATGGAGTAGTTAGCTACGATTCTAACTGGGAATTTCATAAAAATATGGTAAATAATTTTGATGATAGAAAAAATTGTGAGAAAGTCTTAGAAAATATTAAACAATTTATACAATCTAATTATAAATAAATATAATAATTTTATATCTTTAAAATGTTAGCAGTAATAGATTTAGGTGGTTCGAATATAGGGTCGGTTAATAATATTCTTAAATATTTAAAAGTCAAAACTAAAGTAATAACGGAAATTAAAAGATCAAGTTTTCAAGATATTAAAAAAATAATATTACCTGGTGTAGGATCTTTTAAAAAAGCAATGGATAACATAAAAAAAAATAATCTTCAGGAAAGTTTGAATGATGCATATAATAGCGGTATACCAATCCTGGGTATATGCTTAGGAATGCAATTAATGTGCAAATATTCTTTTGAAGGTGGAAAAACCGAAGGTTTAGGATGGTTTGATTTAAATGTAAAAAAATTCGAAAATAAAAAAGTTAAGAACATTCCTGTTATAGGATGGAATAGTGTCAATCAAATAAAAAAAAATAAAATTTTTAATAACATAAATAACAAATCTAATGTATATTTTTTACACAGCTATTATGTTCCAATAAGTAAAAAATACACAATTGGAGTAAGTGATGTCAATTTTAAATACAGTTCAGTAATTTCAAAAAAAAATCTTTATGGATGTCAATTTCATCCTGAAAAAAGTCAAAAATCAGGAATTCAACTTATCGAAAATTTTATTAATTTGTAATGTTAAAAAAAAGACTAATAGCAGTAATTATTGTAAGTGATAACAAAGTAATACAAACAAAAAATTTTAAACATACAAATATAATACATTATGATCCTATTTTTTCGGTAGAGGCAATGGGCAAATGGAGTTTAGATGAGCTCATAATTATTAACGCATCAAAAAAAAATAATTCTAAACAATTTTTAAAACTAATAAATACAATATCAAAAAAAGTATTTTTGCCTCTTACTGTTGGAGGTTGGGTAAACGATATTCAATATTCGAAAAATCTTCTTTTGTCAGGTGCTGATAAAATTTTAATAAATACTGCTTTTTACAAAAATAAAAAATTTATTAAAGATTTTGTAGAAATTTATGGATCTCAATGTTTAGTAGCATCAGTAGACACTAAAAGAGAAAATAATAAAGATATTGCGTTTATTGATAGATGCAGGATATCTACGGGCACCGAAACAATAGAATGGTGTAAAAAGGTTTCACAAATGGGTGCTGGTGAAATATTTCTAAATTCTTATGAAAATGATGGAACTAATAAGGGTTTATATATAAGATTATTTCAACAAATTTCATCTAATTTAAGTATACCAACTATTCTTTTTGGTGGAGTAAGTTCATGGGCTCATTTAGAAAAAGGATTTAAAACAAAAGCAAATGCTGTAGCGGCAGCAAATATATTTCATTACTCCGAGAGTTCTGTTACCAATGCTAAAGAATATTTAATAAAAAAAAAAATAAATCTCAGATATGATTAAAAAATGTAATAATTGTTTATATCCTCAAAATGCTAAGCCGACAATTCAGTTTGACGAAAAAGGTATTTGTAGCGGTTGTAATTATAATAACTCAAGAAAGCTTATTAATTGGAATAAAAGAGAAAAAATGTTTCAAAAATTAGTCAATGAGATAAAGAAAAAAAGGAAAGAATTAGGAAACTATCACGATTGTATTATACCAGTTTCAGGAGGAAAAGACTCAACTTATCAAGTCTGGTTATTAGTAAAAAAATACAATTTGAAACCTTTATTAGTTAGTTTTAATCATGTTTTTAATACCCATGCTGGAGAAAAAAATCTTGAAAACCTTGTCAAAGCTTCTGGTCTAGACTTAATACGCTATTCAGCTGGTTTATCATCGGTACAAAAAATCTCTAGACTAATGGTTCAAAAAGTAGGAGATATAACTTGGCACTATCATGCAGGTGTAAGAACGTTTCCTTTTCAAGTTGCTTGCGATCAAAGAATACCCTTTATTATTTATGGAGAGCATGGTTATAGTGAATTAGTAGGTATGTTGAATTTAAATTATATAGTTGAACATACTTATTGGTCGCGTAAAGAGCATGATATGAGGGGATGGGAGGCAGAAAATCTTTTAAAGTTTAAGAACATTAAAGCGTCAGATATTAGACCATACGTGTATCCAGATCTCAATGAAATAAAAAGACAAAATATAAGAGGTATTTATTTGAGTAATTATTTTAAATGGGATGGAAAAAAACAGTCTGAAATAGTAATAAAAAATATGAATTTTAAAACATTAACTTATAAAAGAGATAGAACACCAAATTTATATGCAAAGATTGAAGATCATGCAAATGATGTTCATGACTATTTAAAATACTTAAAATTTGGTTATGGAAGAGGAACGGATGATTGTAGTCTTGAAATAAGACATAATAGATTATCAAGATCTGAAGGAGAAAAATTAGCAGATAATTATGATCGAACTATACCTAGATCACTTAATTTTTATCTTGAATTTTTAAAAATAAAAAAAAATGAATTTTATTCGATGATTGATAAATTATCAGAAAAAAAATTTTCGAAAATAAACACATCAAAAAGAAATCATAAAAATCAACAAATTAAAGATTACATTTTTTCTAACAAAAATAGGAATTTATATTTTAATCCTAAAAATCCTCCTAAAAAACACAGAATAGATGCGTTTGACAAACATTCAACATCGTTCTATGGCTACTAAAAAATATAGATACAGAAATGGTTAAAGTTAGCGTCAATTTATATTAACCAAAAACAATCAGTAAAAAAAATTTTTAATTTTTTTTAAAAAAAATTTAATCTTATTATTTCTATAGTATTTCTCAGTAAATCTAATTGCATCAACACTTTCTTCAATTTTTATTTTTTTAAGAATTATTTTTCTTTCAATTAAATCCCTGTGTCCATGTAATTTATCATATTTGGTATAATGTGTTCCAGTTGTATCAAATCCAATATTTTGAACAAAAGAGTTCGAGGGATACAAAGAAAGCATTTTATTTATAAATGTGGATGCTTTCCAAACAATGGCTTGGGATTCATTTAGTTTTTTATTTCTTCTTTGAAGCATTCCAAAATAATCGTAACAATTATTTAGATTAAATTTTTTAATCATTTTTCTTTTTTTAATTTCCCTAATCAAATAGTCTGTATCAGGGTTAAATTTATCCCAAGCTCTTTTCCATGTTCCCCATCCCCAGGATGTATGGTTCATCAAAAAAAAAGTTTCTTGTAAATTATTTTTCTTCGGAAAAAACCAACCGTTAATTGAACAAACTTTATCATCATTTTCATATAGGTTTAAACCATCATTCATAAAATTTAAAAAATACTTTGAAGTTTTGCAATCATCCTCAACCACAATTATTTTTTTATTTTTTTTTAAAACCTCATTAACACCTTCTACGATATTTTTATAAAGTCCATAATTTGATTTTCTGAGGTGTAATGTTTTTTTTTTGAAACCTGTTAAATTTTCGATTATTTTTCTTACTTGCTCTACTTTATTTTTATCTATGTCTTGAGATTTTGCTCCATCAGAAAAAATTATAATCTCAGATTTTGAAGCAAGTTCATTTTCTTTTAGAGCATTTAACGAAATTTCTGTATGTTCTGGTCGATTGTAAGTAAAATAAACGATTGATGCAAATTCACTCATTTTGAAATTTATGTATATTAATTATACGACCTCTTAGAATAATACTCATAATTTAAATTGTTTTTTTAAAACATTAAGATATTTTTTATTAAACATTTTAAACAATTCTAGCTCCATATCATGATCTATGGGTAAAATTGACTTTAAATTTATTTTTCTTTGAAAGTTTTCAAAAAAATCGTCATTGTGTAAATAATACATATAATACCATTCTAAAATCTCTTTTTTAGAGTTCTTGGGTAATTTTAGTTTTCTACTAATTGCTAATTTTAAAAATTTGAAATATTCCATTTTTGTTTTTGGAGTAAAAGCAAAATTATATGATACATAAGGATTTGCTCCAGTTGCAATTGGAACTACATTGTTAAAAGCCATTTCATGTAGAACAGTTCCATAAGGATTAATACACGCAAATGGTTTTTTTTTTAATATACCTTTATTAGATGTGGTTTTTTCAAGCCAATTAAAATTTGGAAATTTATTTTTAAGCTTTTCTATAAAAACGTGACTTCTCCATGTCGTCCAAGGATGTGGCTTTATTGCTACTTTAATAGTTGTTTCTGATAAAAAAATCAATGTTTCTTGAATCCATTCATTAAAATCATTAAATACATGATTGCCGTAACAATGTGGTGCATCATCGAAACCAGGTAAAAAAATTATAATATCTATATTTTCAATTTTTTCTTTTTTGATTAGATATGGACTTTTTATTTGATAAAGTTCTTTAACCTTTTTTCCTCTAAATTTTTTATTTAATATTTTACGAGCTAATTGTATCTTTTGATTTTTATTATTTAATTTTTTGAATTTTGACCTAATTAAATTTATATCTGAATCATCAAAAGGCCATTGCTGAGTATATTGTTTAATATAAGTATTCCTATCCTCGTGACCACCTATTGTTGCTATTTTATTTTTTAAAAAAAATCTTAAAGGTATACCATGATGAAGATAGGGTGTTTGTGTAGGAATATAGTAGCTTATATTATTTCCTAATTCTTTTTTTATAGACAAAAGATTATCAAACATATTTTTTGTATAATTGAGTATTTTTTTAAATGAATTAATATCATTAAGTTTGAAGGTAGTTTGTCTAAAAAATCTAAGATAATGATCATAAATTAAGTCACCAACCTTGGTCTTTTTGTATGTAATTTTTAATATTTTATCTTTTTTTTTAATTTTTAAATTTTTTTTAATATCGTTATTTAAAAAATATATTTTACTTATACCAATCGACTTATACATTTTTTCCCATTTTTTTTTTATTAAATATTGAATTGAAAACTCTATAAAAAATTTAAGAGTATTTACTAAACCGTCTTCTCTTGGGATGCAAAACGTCCAAAGTCCTACAACATTTTTATTTATTAAATTTTTATTTTTAAGTAGTAAAAATGTATTAAAAAAAGGATAATTTCCCTCAACCAGTTCCATAATTACTATATCTTTTCCTTTGGGGTAGTGATGATTTCTTTTTCCAAATATCTTTATAAATTTTTTGTACTCTGGATCTAAAAATATTCTTTTTTTTATCCTTAAAAACTTTTTTAAAAAATAATTTAAATTCATTTAGTTTTTGGTTAATTTATAAATAGCTTCAGAAACTTTTTTATAACCCTCAATATTGTAATGACCAAATTGTTTAAAAGGATAAAGCTCTAGTGGGTTTTGTTCCTTTTCAAATACTTCACTATGAATATCAATAAATGGAATATCCAATTCTTCAACAATTTTTTTTACTGCTAAATAATTTGCTAGATAATTAGTGTCATTATATTCTTTTGCATATCGAATATAGTCAGGAAGATAAATAAAATATAATTGAGAATTTTTTTTTGATGTTAAATCTCTTGTCATTTTAATAATTTTTTTAAATTCTTCTAAAGTTTTTTGTTTTGATTTTACTCGTGGAAATGGTTGGTTTGTTTTTGGTAAATATCTATTAAAAATTGATCTAACCTTGTTTAGTTTTATAAAATAAACAATAGGTTTTTTGTTTTTTTTTTTCCAATTAAAATGATTTCTTATTTTTGCAATTCCCATATTATCTATCTCTTTTTGTGATAATTTTAGATTTTGTGTAAAAGTTAAATCATTTAAATAATTTTTTAATTGTATATTTAAAGTAAGTTCACCCTCTAAAAGCTGCAAGTCATTATTATTGTTATAAATCCATAGAACCTTTTTGGCATTTGAGTTCAAATATTCTCTTAAAGTTCCATAAGTTATTAAGGGTCCGCTTGAGCTAAAACCTAAATTTAAAACAGTTTTTTTCGATAAAATTCTTAACACAGAGGCAATATCGTGAGGTCTATTTATACAGGCACCGTGTGCAAAAGAATTTCCAACCAAAAAATACTCAATTTCATTTTGATCCCACTCTTTGTCTGGATTATTGAAACCGTGTCTATCACTTTCATATATTGAGTAGTAGCCATTTTCATTGCAGTGAATAGTTTTAGAATTTGATATACCTGAAAATGGATAAAGTTTATGTTGTTCATTTATGAATGTAATGGGATAAATACTTAATTGTGTCTTTTTATCAGTTTTTTTCAAATCTTCATAAATTTCAAATTTTGTTCTCTCGTCATATTTATTTCCTGTTTCTTTTTCGTAAAGTTGCTTTTTTTTGAGAAATACATTTTGCGATTGTGCTTTAACTTTTTTTTGTGAAAAAAGTAGATAACCCTCCATAATATATAAACTAGTAATAACACTTATTAGTGAAACAATTAAATAATCCTTTATTTTATTATTTAAATAAAAAGTAATAATTGAAAATATTAATAGTACAGTAAAAATTATGTAATAAATAAAATAGTAATTACTTTTTGTTCCACTCCAATACACCTCAGATTTGTAAAAAGTATAAAATAATAGTAATAATGAAACCGCGAAACAGCCAGGTGAGAATATTTTTCTAATAATGTTCATTACTAAATAAAATTTTTTAGTGTTGGTATCTAAGCTTTTATATTTTTTTTTTCTTTTTTACCAATTATTTATATAACTCTGAAGTTTATTCATTAAAAAATTTGAGATTAACAAATGGGCTTTATCATTAGCATGAGAGTCTTCTTTGCTGACCCATAAAGTTTCTTCGGGATAATTATTTAAAATATCATAACTATCTATAAAAATAATTCCATTCTCTTCAGAAAATTTTTTGATTATTTGTGTTTGTTTAGAAAATTTATAGTTCTTTAAATTTCTTAATTCAGGGATATTATTTATGATTAGTAAGATATTGTTGTTTTTACAATAATTATTTAGTTTGATTATTTCATTTAGTGATTTATTAACAAAAATCTTATCTGTAAAAGTTTTTTTATAAAATTTCTCCCAATCATCTATTAGCGACAACTTAATTAAAATTGTATAGATCATATTTTTGATATATGTATAACTATAAAAGTTTTTTTCTATAAAGTTGACTTTTTTAATTTTTATATTTTCAAAATCATTTATAAAAAAATTTAAAATTACCGCGTCAAAATCATATTTTATAAAGTTGGTAAAAAAATTATTAATTTGCATGTAGGTATTTGTATTGCCAATTCCAGCATTTAGTACCTGGATATCTTGGTTAATTTGTCTTTCTAGGTGGGTTGAAAATGTTTCATTCGACCCCCAACCTAAAGTCATTGAATCTCCTAACATTAAAATTTTTTTTTTTTTTAAATCAACGTCTTTATTATTTCGAAAACCTTGAGAGTTTAATTTTATGTTAACATTCATTAGTTTTTTTTGGATATTTTTTTTGTGTTCTATTCCGACGGCCTTATTATTTGATACTATTTTAAGTGAATTTGCATATTTAAGCATTTCTATATCTAAATTCCAACCATCATCTACTACAGCCCTTACATAGATCTCAATACAAAAAAATATAAAAAATATTGAAAAAGAAAGTGATAAACTTTTAAATATGAAAGTTTTATTTTCATTATTCATAAAATTATTATATTGGGGATTTTAAATTAATCTAGATTAAATTTATTTTTGTAGTTTTTTAGAAGACTGTCTTTGTTTAATCTTTTCTAATCTAAATAATAATTTCCAATAATTAAAATATCATTTTTTGTTTAAGTACAACTATCTATTAAAAAGAAAATTTTAATATTGGCGCTTTAGCTTTTATATTTTTTTTTGCTCTTTTACCAATTATTTTAAGGTAATATTCAGCACCAATTCCTAGTTTTGGTCTAAAACAAGCAATATTACTTTTTGAAAATACTTCTCCTTTTTTTACATCCTTAATTGCATATACTGACCTTCTAAATATTTTGCTAGATTTTTCTGAGTTCGGTCTTACTAGTTTATTTTTTCCCATCATACTATTAAAATTAATTATATTTTTTTTTAATTCTTTTAATTGCTTGGGTGTTATAGAAAAACTATTATCAGGACTGTTTCTATTTTTTTTTATAATAAAATGTTTTTCAATAGCTGATATTCCCATAGTAGAAGCTAGGGAAGCAGCTTCGATATCGTTGGTGTGATCTGAAATACCAATAAAATTTAAATTTAAATTTTTTTTTAAAAAATTTATTTGATTTAAGTTTATTTCATCTTTTGGTGTTGGATATCCTGAAATGCAATGTAATAAAATAATTTTATTATGATAAGATTTCACAATTTTTAAGGCTCTTTTAATTTCTTTCATATTTGCCATACCTGTAGAAATAATTATGGGTTTTTTTGTTTTGGCTATCTCTCTAATCAAATTTACATCTGTTATTTCAAAAGAGGCTAATTTATATAATTTTGTTCTAAATTTTTTTAAAAAGTTTAATGCTCTTATATTAAAAGGTGTGCTGAAAAGTGGAATTTTTATTTTTTTTGCTAATTTAAAAGCATCAAAATGCCAATCAAAGGGTGTTTGTGCTTTTTGATATAGCTTAAGTAAATTATTTTTTTTCCAAGTACCATTATCAATTACAAAATTTTCTTTGATTATCATATCTTTAGCTTCATAAGTTTGAATCTTTACCAAATCAGCTCCATTTTTTTTTGCAGAAATTATATGAGATAAAAAACTTTTTTTTGAACCACAGTGGTTTGCTGAAATTTCGGCTATTAATAATGGTCTAGATTTATTATTAAATGATATTTTTTTATCAATCTGAATTTTCATTATTTTATAATTCTTGAAACTACAAATGCTTCAGCATAGTTTCGTCCACATGATGTCCCTCTTACTTGAGCTAGTGCTCTAACATTTTTTAAAGATCTACTATGTGGATACTTTCTGATTTCACTTTTATAAATTTTTAAAGCATTTATTTTTTTTTTTATAAATTTGGAAATATCAACAAAGTAGTTTGGATGAAAGTTTTTTTTGTTATTTAAAGACCAATCGGTACTTGAAGGTACTTCAAAACTTAGTATTTTTTTAACTGAAGATTTTTTAACTGGCCTACAAGCAGTTACTACTGCTTTAAATGTTAATTGATGGTCTATATTTAAACAATTCTCAAAATGGGTAATTATAATATCAGGTTTGTAGCTAAAAACTTTTTTTTCTATCACTCTAACTATATTTATAAATGGAACACTATCCATCTCATTATCTGGAAAACTATTAAATATTGGCTTATTAATTTTTAAATATTTAAATACTTTAAGACACTCATTAATGCGTATCCCCTTTGAGGTTTTTAAGGATTTTATATTCGATCTAGATGAAACTCCATCTGTCATGAACATAACTTCAATATTATGTGTTTTTTTAAATTTGAGAATAGTGCCTCCGCATCCTAAAATTTCATCATCTGGATGTGCTGCAACAATTAATATTTTATTTCTCAATTATGTACTCCCCTATTATTTTATTACTTGATTTTTTTGCTTTCATAAAAGAAATCTTAAAATTATTTAGTTT
>CACNHI010000020.1 GCA_902620265.1 uncultured Pelagibacteraceae bacterium
TTATAAATTAGTTCTATTTTTATATCTATTTAATAAAAAATGAAAAAAAATAAAATTGAACATTACTCGGATAAAGAAGCATTAGATTTCCATCATAAGAAAAAATCTGGCAAGATTGAGATTATTTCTTCAAAACCTATGACCACTAAGAGAGACCTGGCATTAGCCTATTCCCCAGGTGTAGCAGCTCCAGTAAAGGCAATATCAAAAAATCCTGAGGCTGCCTACGATTATACAAGTAAAGGTAATTTAGTGGCAGTAATTAGCAATGGTTCTGCAATTTTGGGTATGGGGAATCTTGGTGCGCTTGCCTCTAAACCAGTCATGGAAGGAAAAGCAGTTTTATTCAAACGATTTGCAGATATAAATTCTATAGACATAGAAATTGATTCTTCTAGTCCAGAAGAAATTATAAAAAGTATAAAAAGTATCTCAGGAAGTTTTGGTGGAATAAATTTAGAGGATATTGCCGCACCAGACTGCTTTATAATTGAGGAAAAATTAAAAAAATTGTTAGATATTCCAGTTTTTCATGATGATCAACATGGTACAGCCATAATAACTACGGCAGCACTTATAAATGCATTGGACATTTCAAAAAAATCAATTAAGAAAATAAAAGTAGTTGTTAATGGCGCTGGAGCCTCTGCTATTGCTTGCACGAACCTACTTAAAAAAACAGGAGTTCCCTCTAAAAATATCACAATGTTAGACAGCAAAGGTGTTATTTATAAAGGCAGAGATAATATTAACGAATGGAAAGTTTCTCATGCTATAGATACAAAAAAAAGGACTCTGGCAGATGCAATTATTGGAGCTGATGTATTTTTAGGATTATCATCGAAAAGTATATTATCAAAAGAGATGGTAGGTAAAATGTCAAAAAATCCGATAATTTTTGCATGCGCTAACCCTGATCCAGAGATTACTCCTGAAGAAGTAGAAGAAGTGAGAAAAGATGCAATTATTGCAACAGGTAGATCTGATTATCCAAATCAAGTAAATAACTTAATCGGATTTCCATATATATTTAGAGGCGCTCTTGATGTAAGAGCTAAAACTATTAATGAAGAAATGAAAATAGCTGCAGCAAGTGCTATTGCATCACTAGCAAGAGAAAGAGTGCCTGATGAGGTAGTTGCTGCTATGGGAGGAGATAGACCTTCTTATGGAAAAGATTATATAATTCCATCAACTTTTGATCCAAGATTAATAAGTGTAATACCTGTTGCGGTAGCAAAAGCAGCAATGAAAACTGGCGTTGCAAGAAAAAAAATTGATAACTTTGAAACTTATTCTGAACAGCTTAAGCAAAGACTAGACCCTACTGTTACAATTATGCAAGGTATTAATAGTCAAATTAAAAAAAATCAAAAAAGAGTTGTTTTTGCAGACGGTGAGGATGAGGAGACACTAAAAGCTGCTATCGCATTTAAAAAAGGTGGATTAGGAATTCCTATTATTGTTGCAAAAGAGGAAATTATAAAAAAAAAATTAAAAGAAATTGGATACAGTGAAAACCTTGACATTGAGATTATTAACTCAAAAAATAAAAATTTGCGTGAAAAATATTTAAAATACTTGTTTGAGAAATTGCATAGAAAAGAAGGTCTTCTAGAGAGAGATTGCGATAAATTAGTAAGAAATGATAGAGTAATTTGGTCCTCATGTATGGTAGAATGCGGTGATGCAGATGCAATGGTTACAGGTAATACTAGAAGATATTCATCATCTCTTAAGAAAGTTATAAAAGTAGTTGATGCAAGACCTGGTGAAATAATGTTTGGTTTAAACATGATAGTTAACAAAGGTAAAACTGTATTCATAGCTGATACTACAGTACATGAATATCCAACCTCTAAACAGATGGCCGAAATTGCTATATCTGCCTCTAGAGTAGTTAGACTATTCGGATTTGATCCTAAAGTAGCATTTTTATCTCATTCAACTTTCGGACAACCTATTACTAGCAGAACTAAACACATTAGAGATGCTGTAGATATATTAAAATCAATGAAAGTAGACTTTAAGTTTGATGGTGATATGCAACCTGATGTTGCTCTAAGCGAGGAATATAGAGACCTATATCCATTTTCAGAAATAGTAGGAAAGGCAAATATTTTAGTCATGCCTGGGCAGCATAGTGCAGCGATAGCCTATAAAATAATGAAAACTCTTGGAGGTGCAAAAGTAATTGGACCTCTTCTTATTGGTCTTGGAAGAGCAATAGAAATTGTTCCATTAAGATCCTCAACTTCTGAAATACTGAATCTTGCCTCTGTTGCTGCTTACTCTGCAGGAGTTATAAATTATGGAAAAATTAATTAATAAATAATAATGTTAACTGAAATACTTTTATTATCGATTTTATATTTTATTTTTCTTTGGTCTAAAGCATGGATAAAATATTTTAATAATATGGATAAAAGGTTTGGTAGATCTGTTTGGAGATGGAGCTATGATTATCCGGTGAAAGGAAAAAGAGATATATCATTTTTGGATGATAAAGATTTTGTTTTACTTAGAAGAAAAAGAAACAGGGCTGTAACAATTATGTATTCTATTGTTTTTCTAAGTTTTATGATTTTAATGTCTTTTGTGAGTCAAATATTATTGTTAATATTAACCTAATCTTTTTGAATTCTTAGATCTTCAACAAGTAAAATACTTGCAACTACACGTTCAACATCTGGTATAGCTTTTCCTTCTTTTAAAACTTCTTTCTGCTCATCTTTGGTCTGTGCTATACCATAAATATAAATTTTCTTTTTATATGTATCAATATTATAGTTTGTAGATTTTATATTTTTATTTAAAATTAGGGCTGTTCTAAGCTGGGATGTAATCAAAAGATCAGTTGCTGACTGTTTAAAATTAAATTCTTCCTTGATTATTACATTATTTCTAACTGACCTTACTCCTTTTGTTTCCCAGGCCATTTTTGTGATTTTTAATTTTTCCTCTGGATCTTCAACTTTACCAGTTAGAAATATCCTGCCATCTAAAACTTTTGTATTAATTGTTAAAAGATATTTTTTATCGCTTAATATTAATCTTGCTGTTAAGTTTTTTTGCATGAGGTTATCATCAATTTGTGTACCAAGAGATCTTGGATCTATGGCCACACTTACTCCTGTACCAAATAAACCTTGTGATGATGTTCCAACACATCCATTTATTAGAATTAAAATTAATGCAAACAATAAGTATTTATTTTTCATTTTTTAATTGTAAATAATAGTTATAAATTTCTTTCTTTGGTACATCTTTATTTTTTTTTATTTCTGTTACAATGTCTTTAATACTTAATTTTTTCATAAGTTTTTTTATTTTTTTTTTATCCTGTTCTTTTAATTTGTTCTCTGATTCGTTTTCAAATTTTTGTGAAATTACTAAAGTAATTTCTCCACGGAGTTCTGTATTAAAATCATTTATTTTTGAAATATTTAGTCTGAAATGTTGTTCATACATTTTGGTTAACTCTTTACAAATAAGTATTTTTCGATCTGAAAAGTACTTTTCTAAATATGTTGAGTTTTTTTTGAATTTTTTTGCTGATATAAAAAAGACAATTGATAAGTTTAATTTTGACAGAACCTCTAAATCTTTTTTAATATCTTTAGTTTTCTCAGGAAAAAAACCATAAAAAATAAATTTATCCGTGAACCCACTTATAGAAACAGCAGAAATTACTGAGGATGGACCGGGTATAGAAAAAATGTTAATCTCTCTATCAACACATTCATTTATTAAAATATTACCTGGGTCAGATATACAGGGTGTTCCCGCGTCAGAAATAATTGATACTATCTTATCATTCTTCAGTAATTGAATAATTTTGTCTAAACTTCTTTTTTCATTAAATTTATGATACGCAAATAAAGATTTATTATAAATTTTGTGTTTTTCTAATACTTTTTTAGAAACTCTTGTATCTTCACACAAAATAAGGTCAGAAATTTTAAGGATTTTAATAGCGTTAAGAGTTATATCCATTAGATTGCCTATTGGCGTGGAGACCACATATAAACCACTTTTAAAGTTTAATAATTTATTTTGATCTAATGGAATCATTAATGAATATAATTATAATAAAGATTAATAAATGAAAGCAGATATTAGATATTTTTTGATAACTATTCTTTTAATAACATATCCAAAAATTGCATATGGGGATAATCAAACTAAAATTGGATTATTGGCACCTTTTTCAGGTGAATTTCAAAATATTGGAAAATCAGTATTAAGTTCAGCAAGAATTGCACTAAATAAAATTAATAATGACAATATAAGTATTCTGCCTAGGGATACAAAAGGGGAAAATAATAAAACATTAAAACAAGTTGAGGAACTTTATAATCAAGGTGTGAGAATTTTTATAGGACCTGTATTTAATAAAAACTTGAATGGATTGGATAAATTTGAAAATGCTTATTTTTTATCTTTGACAAATAAAATTTTAAAAAATCCTAGAAACGTTATAAGTGCAGGTATAAATGCAAGGTCTCAATTCAATGCAATCAAGAAATATCAAACATTAAATAATTTAAAAAAAACATTAATCTTAATACCTAAAAAAGATTACAAAGAAGAAATTGAATTAGCAATAAAAGAAACTAAATTTAAAGCTGAAAAAGTTTTTTACTACGATATAGAGCCTACTAAATTGACAAAACAAATAGAAAAAATAACGAAATATCAAATAAGAAAAAAAAATTTAGAGGATGAAATTAAACGTATTGAAAATTCTGATGAGGTGAATAAAGAAAAAAAGTTAGAAATTTTGAATAAAAGAGATACACTTGGAAAGTTAGGCTACGACTCTGTTATTATAGCAGACTTTGATGAGAGTCTTAAAAGTGTTACAACCTCATTATTATATACTGATGTATCGCCAAAAAAAATAAAATTTATATCACTTAACCAATGGTTTGATGAAACCCTTTTTAAAGAAAGTGCTTCACAACCAATTAGCTTTCCATCAGTAAACAAAGAGAATTTTGACCAATTTAAAAAAAACTATAAAGAAATATTTAAAAATGACCCAAATCAACTTTCTTTGATTACTTACGATTTAGTTGGTCTGATTTATTATCTTCTTGTTCAAAACAACTTTGAAGTAAATGAGAATATTTTTAAAAAAGAAAATAAATTCAAAGGAATATCCGGGATATTTGAGATTAAGAATAAAAAAATTAATCACGAATTAAATTTTTATAGAGTTGAGTCGGACGCTTTCATAAAAATTTTCTAATTTTTCTAAATGCTTTTGCTCTATGGTCGATTTTAAATTTATTTTTAAATTTCATTTGTCCAAAAGTGACTTTTTTTCCTTTAGGTATAAATATAGGATCATATCCAAAACCATTTTTTCCAATTTTCTTGTTTGAAATTCTACCTTCAACCTTACCAATTGCATTAACTTTTTTTAATTTGGGACCATAGATAGTTAGCGCACAAATAAATCTTGCCTTGATTTTTTTCTTTCTCCAGTTTTTATCAACTTTATCTAATTCCATAAAAACTTTATTTATTGCTAAATTGAAATTATTTTTTCTTCCACCCCATCTTGCTGAAAATATTCCTGGTTTTTTTTTTAAAATATCAATCTCTAATCCCGAGTCGTCAGCTAGACAAATTTTTCCTGTTTTTTTTGAAAAATATTTTGATTTTATAAAAGAATTTTGCAAGAAAGTTTTGCCATTCTCTTTTGGGCTTTTTATTTTATAATCAATTGTTGAATGGACATTAATATGTTTTGGTAATAACTGCTTGATTTCTCTTACTTTTCCTTGGTTATTTGAACCTATAAATAAATCCTTAATTTTTTTAATTTTCATCTGGAAATTATTAAATTTCTTACCATATACCATTGTATGGATAAAAAAAATAATAATAAAAATAATGATGACAAAGTGTCAAACCCTGGAGAAAATGATCATAATGAAAATATTGAAAAAGAAGATGAAAAAAAAGTAGTTGCTCCGGAAGATAAAATTAAAGAATTAGAGGACAAATTAACAAGAGCCTTCGCTGAAATGGAAAATCAGAGACGAAGATATGAAAGGGAAAAAGATGATGCTTTCGAGTATGGTGGTTTCACATTTGCTAGAGAAACACTTAACTTGTTGGATAATCTCGATAGATCTAAAATTTCACTTGAGAATGATGTAAAATTAAAAAATTCTGACTCATTAAAAAAAATTTTTGAGCACTTAGATATTATTAAAAAAGATATGGTTTCAATTTTCAAAAAAAATAATATTGAACAAATTGAAACGATAAATAAAAAATTAGATCCTAATTTTCATCAAGCTATGATGGAAGTTGAGGATGCCTCAAAAGATCCTGGAACTATTGTTCAAGAAATTCAGACGGGATTTATGATGAAAGAGAGGCTTTTAAGACCTGCCTTGGTTGCAGTATCAAAAAAACCAAATAATTCTGAAAAAAAAGATGAAATTGATAAAAATGAAGCCAAAAAAGATAAAAATTAAGCAAAAACAAGCTTGTAGACAAAAAAATCGCACTTATATGAGACTTTATTAATATGAGCAAAGTAATAGGAATAGATTTAGGAACAACAAATTCTTGTGTAGCTATTATGGATGGTACACAAGCAAAAGTACTAGAAAATGCAGAAGGAGCAAGAACCACTCCCTCAGTAGTAGCTTTTACTGATAATGATGAGAAACTAATTGGTCAGCCTGCTAAAAGACAAGCTGTTACTAATCCAGAAAATACTATCTTTGCAGTTAAAAGGTTAATTGGAAGAAATTTTAATGATGCTACAGTTAAGAAAGATATTGAAACTGCACCTTTTAAAATAATCAATTCAGATAAAGGTGATGCTTGGATAGAAGCTAAAGGTCAAAAGTATTCCCCTTCTCAAATATCAGCTTTTGTCCTTCAGAAGATGAAAGAGACAGCTGAAAAATATTTAGGTCAAGAAGTATCAAAGGCGGTTATTACAGTCCCAGCATATTTTAACGATGCACAAAGACAGGCAACAAAAGATGCTGGTAAAATTGCTGGCCTAGAAGTTTTAAGAATTATAAATGAGCCAACTGCCGCTTCATTAGCTTACGGATTAGATAAAAAAGCTAATAAAAAGATTGCAGTATACGATCTAGGTGGTGGTACATTCGATGTATCAATTTTAGAACTAGGTGATGGTGTATTTGAAGTTAAATCTACAAATGGTGATACTTTTTTAGGTGGAGAAGATTTTGATAATACAATTGTAGATTATCTTTTAAATGAATTTAAAAAAGAAAATGGGATTGATTTAAAATCAGATAAATTAGCTTTACAAAGATTAAAAGAGGCAGCTGAGAAAGCCAAAATAGAACTTTCTTCAGCTACTCAAACAGAAATAAATCTCCCATTTATTACTGCAGATAAAACTGGTCCAAAACATATTAATTTAAAAATGACAAGAGCAAAACTAGAAGCGTTAGTTGAAGACTTAATTTCTAGAACAATTCCACCATGCCAAACAGCTCTAAAGGATGCAGGATTATCAGCAGGTGAAATTGATGAAATTGTTTTAGTGGGTGGTATGACCAGAATGCCAAAAGTAATACAAGAGGTGAAAAACTTTTTTGGCAAGGATCCAAATAAATCAGTTAATCCAGATGAAGTTGTTGCTATGGGCGCAGCAATTCAAGCTGGTGTTTTACAGGGTGATGTTAAAGATGTTTTACTGCTTGATGTAACCCCACTTTCACTTGGAATTGAAACACTAGGTGGAGTTTCAACAAAATTAATCGATAAAAATACAACGATACCTACAAAAAAAAGTCAGGTCTTTTCTACTGCTGAAGACAACCAACCTGCTGTATCAATTAGGGTTCTTCAAGGAGAAAGAGAAATGGCGGCTGACAACAAGGTTTTAGGAAACTTTGAATTAGTTGGTATTGCTCCAGCTCCAAGAGGTGTACCACAAATAGAAGTCACATTTGATATAGATGCTAATGGAATTGTTAATGTTTCTGCTAAAGATAAAGGAACCGGTAAAGAGCAAAAAATTCAGATCCAGGCATCTGGAGGTTTAAGCGAAGATGAAATTAACAAAATGGTAAAAGAAGCAGAGGCAAATAAAGAAGCTGATAAGAAAAAAAGAGAATCTGTAGATGCAAGAAATCAAGCAGATACTCTTTTACACTCTACAGAAAAAAATTTAAAAGAACACGGATCTAAGGTTTCAGAAGCGGATAAAAAAGCAATTGAGACAGCATCCGCAAATCTAAGAAATGCCCTTAAAGGTACTGATATAGAAGATATTAAAAAGAAAACTCAAGATTTAGTTCAGTCTTCAATGAAGTTAGGTGAAGCAATATATAAATCCCAACAGAGTGCTAAACCTGGAGATGCACCAAAAGATAAAAAAGAAGAAGGTAAAAAGGACGATAATGTTGTTGATGCAGACTTTGAAGAAGTAAAAGACGAGAATAAAGAGAAGAGCGCCTAAATAACAACAGATTGTCTCTTAAATTGTTATGGCAAAAAGAGATTATTACGATGTTTTAGGTGTTAGTAAAGGCGCGACCCCTGATCAGATTAAATCAGCCTACAGAAAATTAGCCGTTAAGTATCATCCTGACAAAAACAAAGGAGATAAAGCATCAGAGGATAAATTTAAAGAGGCGTCAGAGGCGTACCATGTACTCTCAAATGCAGAAAGAAAACAAAATTATGATAATTTTGGACATGCTGCTTTTGAAAATGGTGGAGGTGGAAGAGGAGGTTTTAGTAATTTTGATTTCTCTAGCCATTTTTCAGATATATTTGAAGATTTTTTTGGTGAAGGTTTTGGTGGTGGAAGAAGGTCAAGAAGATCGAATAATAGAGGTTCTGACCTGAGATACGATTTATCTATTACTCTTGAGGAAGCTTACTCTGGAAAAAAACAAGATATAAAATTTTCTTCTTCCGAAAAATGTGAAACTTGTAAAGGAAGTGGCTCTAAACCTGGACATAATGTTGGTTCTTGCTCGATGTGTGGTGGTCATGGTCAAGTTAGGTCAAGCCAGGGATTTTTTACAGTTCAACAGACTTGTCCGCAATGTTCAGGATCAGGTGAGGAAATCACTAACCCGTGTTCTAGTTGTGGAGGTCAAGGTAAGAAACAAACCTCTAAAAGACTGTCTGTAACTATTCCAAAAGGTGTTGATGATGGAACTAGAATAAGATTATCTGGCAAAGGTGAAGCTGGCACTAGAGGAGGAGGTAATGGAGATTTATATTTATTTGTAAATGTATATTCCCATGAGTTATTTAAAAGATCTGACGAAAATTTATTTTTTGAATGTCCAATTTCAATTGCGGATGCAGCCTTGGGAACCTCTATAGAAATTCCCACGATAGATGGTGGTAAAGCAAAAATTAAAATTCCATCTGGAACTCAAAGTGGGAAACAATTTAGGCTCAGAGGTAAAGGAATGCCTTATATGAGAGGAAACGGAATGGGTGATCTTTATATTCAAGTTAATACCGAGGTTCCAATTTCATTAAATAAAGAGCAGAAAGAGTTACTCGAAAAATTTCGAGAAATTGAGAATGAAAAGTCAAATCCAAGTATAAAAAAATTCTTTCAAAAAGCTAAA
>CACNHI010000021.1 GCA_902620265.1 uncultured Pelagibacteraceae bacterium
TACAGAAGTTGAGGTTGGAAAAATAGACGGTCATCAAAAAAGGATACCAGCAAAAATAGTTCCTTTTCCACATTATGATCCAAAAAAATTAAAAGTAAGATCTTAATGAGTAAAACTACTAAGGATCTTCTTGAATTTTGGGAAGATCAAATGAAAGAATCTCACACGTCAAGCAACTATTTTTTTAGAAAATCACCATCTCATTATCATATGATGCTACTTGTAATGAGTGCGTATAAACTTAAACAAAATTTATCAGTAGAGGAATTAAAAACAAAGCTATTTAAAACCTCTCGACCTAAATCGGCACTAATAATTAATGAGGCATGTGAAAAAGGTTTTTTCTATTTAGAGAAAACTTCTAATGATCAAAGAAAGAAGTTTATTAAACCTAGCAAATCTTTTGTAAACGAATTTAATGATTATCTAAATACCTTAAAAAATTTAAGCTTTTAGTGGTTAAACTCTAAGTTGTAAAACTACTTATAAATTTTATATATAAAAAAAAATATATACTTCTGTCGCAGGAAAAATAAAAATTGAGATATGTCATTACCGACAAAAGCAAAAGTAGTTATCATAGGTGGTGGAATTCACGGTCTAAGTACTGCCTGGAAATTATCTCAAAAATATAAAAATCCAAACGACGTAGTAGTTTTGGAAAAGAAAGATACCGCAGCAGGAGCGAGTGGAATTGCATGTGGTGTTGTAAGAAATAATTATTTCCAGCCAGCCATGAGAGAATTAATGGCACACTCTGTTAGCGTTTGGGAAAGCGATCCTAAAGCATTTAAATATAATCCAGTAGGATATTTGCAGATTTCACCTGAAGTGATGCATAAAGATGTTGCAAGCATTTATGAGCAACAAAAAGCTATTGGCTATGAGTCAGATTTTATTGAAGGAGAAAAAGATTGTTTAAAATACATGAAAACAATCTTTGATGATTGGCAAGCAAAAGGAATTACATCTGTTCTTCATGAGAAAAAAGGTGGATATGCATTTAACAAAGACTCTATTAAAGCATTAGAAGTAAAAGCAAATAATAATGGAACTAATATAGTTAAAGGAGTTAAAGTTACTGGCTTCAAAAGAGGAAGTAACAGTAATGCAGTTACTGGAGTTGTAACAGATAAAGGAACTATTGACTGTGAACAAGTTGTTATTGGAGCAGGACCATGGGTAAGAGATTTTTGGAACATGTTAGAGCTTCCAAAAACAACTGACATAAAAGGCAAAGACGGAAAAATGCACGAAGTTGAAATGTGGAAGTATTGGTTTTTACAAGAAGGTGTTTTAGGAGTTGATAAAGATTATTTAAAAACAAATGATGGAAAATTGCCTCCTGTAACGCATGTAGATACTGATGCCCCTTTATATTCAGATAAAGATGGTAAATTAATTACAGATAAATTGTGGGGAATATATTATAAGCCTGATATTGAGGGATTAGGAGTTCAAGGCGGAACATCGCCTTACATTGTTGAAAAACATTTTGATAAAGTAAATGTCGACCCGTATGGAATAGAGTCCCCTGAGTATCAAACTACTGATAAATTTTCTGATATGTGGACTTCGGCTTTAGCTCATTGTCAAAAAAGATTTGAAGGAAAATCTAATCTATACAGAAAAGGACCATCAGGTGGTTTAGGATGTTTAACTCCAGACTCCTTCCCTATTTTTGATCGTTTTTTTGAAAATGTTTATATGATTGCTGATGCAAATCATGGTTATAAAATGATTGGTGTTGGACAACTTGTTGCTGAAGAAATTATGGGCCACGAAAGCGAATTATTGAAACCATTTAGATTCAATCGATACGCGAAAGGAGAATTACACCCTACTTCGAACAGTCCTTTTCCGTGGAGTTAGACTTACATTATGGACACTAAACTAAATATCCGATACTTTTGTTGAATAAAAATTCTTTAAGGGGGAAAAATGACTGATCTAGAAAAACACGTAAATCAACCTGGCAGAGCAAAATTAATCAAAAATGTTAGAGAAAAAATTAATGAATTAGGTATTACATATATTTATTTTCAATTCATTTCAGTAACTGGAAGAGTTGTAGGTAAAGGTATACCGGCAGATCATTGGGAAAGAACTGCGGAAAAAGGATTTCAATTAGTTTACGGAGCAACAGCAAACTTATTTCTAGATAGACACAATAATTACATTGGTTATGGGCCTGAGGCTATGGAGCTTGTGGGTATACCTGATCCAGAAACATTTGTTCAGTTACCTTGGGATAAAAGAGTTGGAAGAGTTTTTTGTACTTGTTTTAGAAATAGAGAAGAAAGAAATAATCCAGGTGGCCACCTAACATCAGATTGTAGAGGAAACCTAAGAATTTTCATGGATGAATTCCAAAAGAAACATGGGTTAGAATTAAGAGTTGGAACAGAGCCAGAAATGATGTGGCTTACTAAAAATGAGGACGGGACACCGACAGGAAAAGGTTTCTCAAAACCTTTCTGTTATCACATAGATCAATTTGAATCTTTAAGACCAGTTTTCATGAAAGTAATTGAATATTCAAAGGCGATGGGTCTTGATATGATCCAAGGAGATCATGAAGATGCTCCTGGGCAATTAGAGCTAAACTGGACTTACGATAACGTTCTTAGAAATGCAGATAGACTGTCTACCTATAGACAAATTTGTGCTCAAGTTGCTAGAGAACATGGGCTAATTGCATGTTTCATGACTAAACCTTTTATGGGTGTTTCAGCTAGTGGATGTCATACAAACATGTCTTTATGGAAGGGTGGAAAAATTTCTGTGAATAAATTAGGTAATAAAAAATTACCTGGTGTTGAAGAAGTATTTAGTTATGTCTCAGGTGGAACTAATACGTTTATGCCTGACACAAAGGATATGCAATTACCAGGAAAAATTGGGTTACAATCAATAGCTGGAATAATGAAACATCTCCCGGCACTTACTGCGTTAGGTTCATCTACTGTTAACTCTTATAGAAGATTATGGGACCAAGGTTTTTGGGCTCCAGTTTACGCTGATTGGGGTTATCAAAATAGAACATGCGGTTTAAGAGTTTCAGCGCCTGGAAGATTTGAATATAGATCAGTTGACTCAATGCATAACCCATACCTTTTAGGAGCAGCTTTATTAAAAGCATGTGACGATGGTATTAGTAATAAAATGAAACCTGCGGCTCCAGAGTCTAGAAATATTTACGAAGCACAAAAAGCAGGAAAAGATGTTAAAAAACTTCCATTGAGTTTAGGTGAAGCTTTAGAAAGACTAGCTGAAGATGATGTAATCAAATCAGCATTACCCGATGAAATGTATAAAGTATTTCACTGGTATAAAAACGATGAATGGGAAAAATTTTTAGGTGCTACGACACAATGGGATCTAGATACTTATTTAGATTGTTTACCGTAGTACAAAAAGGAAAAAAATATGTGTGGAATTGCAGGATTAATTCATAGAGGAAAATCTTCAAACGTAGGTTCCGAGCTTCAGCTAATGTTGCAAGCATTAAAGCACAGAGGCCCAGATTCAACTGGATACGCCTTATATGCTGAAAATGATGGTAAAAATTTCATAATGAGATTTAAAGTTGGAGAAAACGTTGGAGAAGGAAGTACATCTGTAAACGAAGATTCTAGTGTTTACGATAAAAGAAAAAAATTAGTTGATAATATGCTTGGTGAGTTGGGGGCAAAAGTAACTAAAGAGGATCGGTTAACACCCTATTCTTTCAGATATGAAATGGAATTTAATGATGATCTTATGGAATTCTCAAAAAAGATCGAGAGCATTGAGAGTGTTGAGATATTGTCCATTGGAAAATCTTTAGAATTGATTAAAGATTTAGGTGATGCAGCAGCAGTTTCTGAGAGATATGGTTTAGGAGATGTTAAAGGTACCCATGCAATAGGTCATGCTAGAATGGCAACAGAGTCAGGAGTTGATATTAAATCAGCTCACCCTTTTTGGGGATATCCTTTTAGTGATGTTTCGGTGGTTCATAACGGACAATTAACGAATTATTGGAACAATAGAAGAGTGTTAGAAAATAAAGGAATGAGATTTATGTCAGAATGTGACTCAGAACTTATAGCCGTTTATTTAGCAGAAAAAATGAGAAATGGAGCAACCTTAGAAGAAGGAATGAAAGACTCATTAACTGGTTTAGATGGAGTGTTTACTTATTTTGTTGCAACAAAAGACTCATTAGGTATGGCAAAAGATACTATGGCTGCAAAACCATTAGTGCTTTATGAGTCTGACGATTTAGTTGCAATGGGATCAGAAGAAATAGCAATAAGATCAATATTACCACAAGAGATAGATACATATGATCCTTTTGATGGAGAAGTAAAAGTATGGCAAATTTAAAAACTGCAGAGAAAAAAACAAAAGCCCAATCAATGGGTCTTCATACAGAGGTATTAACTGGAAAAACACAACAGAAATTCTTTAATCCAGATGAGGCAGAAAACTTTTTTTATTGGGGTGCATATGATGTTGATTTCAACAAAAGAACAGACCTTGATGTTAAAGATATGGATTGTAAGGAAGCAAATAGACGAATAGATGAATTAATGAGTCAAGGATATGGAACTATCGTAATTAAAAATCCACAAGGAAAGCATAGCTTAGGTGTCGGTATTTTAAATAAATTAAATCTAATTTTCGAAGGAAGCTTAGGTTATTTTGGTATCGGTTCAATTGATGGACCAATGGTAAGGGTAAATGGAAGAGTCGGCTGGTCTTGTGCAGAAAACATGATGGCGGGTAAAGTTGTTATTGAGAAAAATGCTGGATCGTGTTTTGGTGCTGCTATAAGAGGAGGAGATTTAATCTGCAAAGGCAGCGTTGGTGCTAGAACTGGAATTGACCAAAAAGGTGGAACAATTATTGTTGGTGGAGATGCTGGTGCTTTTACTGGTTTTATGATGCAAAGAGGTAGAATCATCATTATGGGAGATGTTGGTATTAATTTAGGAGACTCTATGTACGACGGCACAATCTATGTAGGTGGAAAAATTGGCTCATATGGTAGTGATGCGATTGAGTCACCTATGACAAAAAGTGATATAGATTGGTTAAAAAGAAAACTTAAAGTGGCTGAATTAGGTGAAAATTTTGATGTTTCAAAAATGACAAAAGTCGTAGCGGGTAAGAAGCTTTGGAATTACGATGCATTAGAACCAACTGAGAAAAAAGGAGCTATATAATGGCAAAGAAAAAAAATGGTAAAAACGGTCATTCAAATGGTAATGGCAAAAGCGAATTTGCAAAAAGAAATAAAAGTTTATTAGGTTATAATTCAATTTTTACACCTGAAGTTATTGACGATATTCATATAAAAGCACAGTTAGGAAGATACAGAATGCGTGGAATGGCATTAATGAAAAAAATTCCTACTTTTGATGATTTGGTATTTTTACCAGGAACTTTAACAAGATTTGTAATCGAAGGTTATAGAGAAAAGTGTGAAACTAAAACTGTAATTGGACCTAGATGTGAAAATCCAATTGAATTAGATATACCTGTTTACATTACTGGTATGAGTTTTGGTGCACTTTCTTACGAAGCTAAAACTGCATTAGCAAGAGGTGCAACAATGGCTGGAAGCGCAACTTGTTCTGGTGAAGGTGGAATGATACCAGATGAAAGAAGATATTCTGAAAAATGGTACTATCAATGTATTCAATCAAGATACGGGTTTAATCCACATCATGCTCAACTTGCAGATGGAATTGAAGTTTTTATTGGTCAAGGACAAAAAGTTGGTATGGGTGGTCATTTAATGGGTCAAAAAGTTACTGATCAAGTAGCTGAAATGAGATCGTTGCCAGCAGGGATAGATCAAAGATCTCCTGCAAGACATCCTGACTGGTTAGGTCCAGATGATTTAGCTTTAAAAGTTCAAGAGTTAAGAGAACTGACAAAAAATAAAGTTCCAATACAATTAAAACTTGGAGCAGCGAAAGTTTATGACGATGTTCGTATGGCCGCTAAGTGTGATCCTGACTCTATTTATTTAGATGGAATGGAAGGTTCAACAGGTGCTGGCCCTCACATTGCAGCAGCAAATACTGGTATTCCAGGTATTGCAGCTATCAGAGAGGCAAGAAGAGCCATTGATGACGTAGGTAAAACTGGAAAAGTTACTTTGATATATGCTGGTGGTGTTAGAGATGGAGCTGATATGGCTAAAGCTTTAGCGCTTGGAGCTGACGCAATTGCAATAGGAACTGGTGCTATGATTGCATTAAATTGTAATAAAGAAATTCCTGAATCAAACTTTGAAAAAGAAATGGGCGTACCAGCTGGTCATTGTTACCACTGTCATACAGGCCGTTGCCCAGTTGGAGTAGCAACACAGGATCCTAAACTTAGAAAAAGATTAAATCCTGATGAAGCAGCATTAAGAGTTTACAACTATTTACACACAATGACTTTAGAAGCGCAATTATTAGCAAGGGCGTGTGGTAAAACTAATATCCACTCTTTAGAGCCAGAAGATATGGCAGCTTTAACGATGGAAGCTTCAGCTTTAGCGAAAGTTCCATTATCAGGTACAAACCATACTGTAGGAGTTGACGATTTCCATAAAATCTAAAATGGCAAAAAAAAAGAAAAATAAAAAAAAAGTTAAAGAAGTAAAAGGTCAGCTAGGTAAGAAAAAAGAGACCGCTAGAGAAAAAATGATTGGTCAAACAATAGGATACAGATACGATGTTAACCTTTTACCTGACTACTCTAGATTAACTCCATTTTTAAAAAAATATATCGATGCAATGGGCTGGGATGATTTAAATTGGCTTGAAGATGTGCACATGGGTTATGAAGAAGATAGACCAGCAGTATTTGATAGAAATGCAAACGGTTGGGTAACTATACCAAAAAAAATTAAGCTTCCTAATAATCAACAAGATAGAGATATGATAGCAAGAGAACTGCTTGTAAAATTTCAAATGTCTCCAAATCATCCTCTAGTCGATCTTAAAAAAGCTTATAGAAAGTTTTAAGAATCTATCTCAATTTTAATCTACTGCAGGTTGTTTTTAATTTTATTATTTGCGTTCGATCTAGGTTTTTAAGCATTGTACTAACTTAACCATCAAATAATATATTCTTAATTTGTTATAACAAATGGAGGTTTGAAATGACTGACGAACTAGGTGCATTGACGACCATATTTACAGAGTTTTACTATTGGATAACAGTAGTGCTCATGTTTTTAATTCACGTGGGTTTCTGTATGTATGAAGTTGGAGCTTCCCGATACAAACATCATCAACACACTTTAATGAAAAATACAATGCTGATACCTTTGGTAACAGTTACGTGGTTTTTATTTGGTTGGTGGATCTATTGGGCATTTCCTACAGGGCCAGGCCTTGCACCATCAATAATGAATGGAAGCGATGCTTTAATAACTGACGACTCTGCTTTTAGTGCTAAATTTTATGTCGCTACAAGTCAGCTAATGGCTGTAAACTTGGGTGATCATATTAGTGGAGTTTTCTGGGCAGCGTTTCTACTTTTCTCATGGACAGCCGCTTCAATTGTATCCGGTGCAGTTATAGAAAGAATAACAACATTTGCTTTTGGAATACTAGCAATTGCAATTGGATCTGTTTTCTGGACTATAGATGCTGCATGGGGATGGCACTTTGACGGTTGGATGCTTAAACTACTTGGATATCATGATGCTTACGCATCTGGAGTAATTCACGCAATAGCTGGTGGATTTGCTTTGGGTATTTTAGTCGTTTTAGGTCCAAGAATAGGTAAATTTACATCAAGCGGAGAACCTAGAAATATAGGACCAAGAAATCCTTGGTTGGTAACAATCGGATTATTTTTAATTTATACCGGTTTCTGGGGTTTCTATGCTGCATGTAATATTCCTATTTTCAATTTAGGTCCAGAGTACGGAATGGAAGGTGTAACTTACTTTACCGCAACAAACATTTATGTAACTCCTACTACACTAAGTGGTATTACATTTAACTTTTTGATGTCACTTTCTGGAGGATTGTTAGCTGGATATGTAGTTTCTAGAGGAGATCCTTTCTGGACATATTCATCTGGTTTAGCTGGAGTTATCTGTGCATCTGCAGGTAATGATTTGTATCACCCAATTCAATCAATGATAATAGGTATGATCGGTGTTGTTATCGCATACAAGATGCATTACTGGGTTGAACGTAAGTTCAAGATAGATGATGCAGTTGGTGCGGTTGCAGTTCATGGTTATGCCGGATTTGTAGGTTTAGTGATTTGTGGATTTGTTTTAAATGGTTATCCATCATCAGGTTATAGTGTTGGAGCTATGTGGGACGGATCAACTTATGCATCAATAAATCCTTTAGGTATGTTTATCGGAGCAATAATAATGTTTTTTGTTTTGGGAATGATACCAGGATATATAATTGCAAAAGTTCTTAATGGAGTTGGAAGATTAAGAATTCCAAGAGAAGCAGAAATTGCTGGATTAGACTACGAAATAATGGAGGCTGCAAAAGACGATGAAAAATCGGTAGCCTCAGCAACTAGATAAGGAGGATAATATATGGCAACAGTAACAAACTGGATAGATCATTTAAGCGCCTCTGAAGTCAAAGGTGCTATTTATCCAGGTGTGGGGTCAGAAGGAATATTAGTAATTCTTGGTCTCATAATTTGGATTGGATGGCATGTCATTACTGCCAAGCAAGAAAAAGAAGAGCTTGAAAAACTTGCAAGGCAAAGACGTGGTCCAAATGATTGGAAAAGCAATATTACCGACGGGTAATTAAAATTAAGGGCACACATCAATTGGTGTGTGCCCTTTTTTAAAGTCATGGACGAAAATAATAATCAAGAAAATTTAAATAAAACTCCTAGTAAAATGTCTAGGCTTGCATGGCCTAAAGCTATATATGGTGTGGTTTTAGCAATATTAATTATTATTGTAATAAATTTCATTTATTACAAAGATTTCTTTTTATCTCTATTTAAATAATATTGTGCTACAATAATTTATGTCAAAAAACCTTTCTACAATAGCGAAGACAAAAAAAATAAAATATTTTTTAATAAGTTTTGTTGATCTTTTCGGAGTATTAAGATCAAAACTTGTACCTGCAAGTGCAATTTCTGGAATGCAAAAAGATGGTGCGGGTTTTGCTGGTTTTGCAACTTGGCTAGATATGACTCCAGCAGACTCTGATATGTTTGCAATTCCTGATCCTGACAGTTTAATTCAACTTCCATGGAATAAAGAGGTTGGTTGGCTTGCATCAGACTTATGGATGGATGGAAAACAAGTAGAGGCTTCACCAAGAGTAATGCTGAAAAAGCAAATTGATATTTTATCTAGAGATAAATTAACTATGAAATCTGGTGTAGAATGTGAATATTTTTTAGTTTCAGCAGATGGAGCATCAATTGCAGATCAAAGAGATGTGCAATCAAAACCTTGTTATGATCAATCCGCATTGATGAGACGTTATGATTTAATAAAAGAAATTTGTGATTGTATGATTGAATTAGGTTGGGGCCCTTATCAAAAT
>CACNHI010000022.1 GCA_902620265.1 uncultured Pelagibacteraceae bacterium
GATAAAATTCAAAGAATGAGAAAATTAGGTGGAGTAATTTCAGATGAACTTTTAATCAGTAAAGATAAAATTGAAATTTCATGCTCTATCTGCAAAACTGATTTACTTTCAGATATTGTAGGAGAATTTCCAGAACTTCAAGGTGTGATGGGAGGTTACTTTGCTGAGTCACAAGGTTTTGATAAAGATGTTTCTCTCGCAATTAAAGAACATTATTTGCCTAATTCACTTGATAGCAAAGTTCCAACAAGACCTTTTAGTCTTGGTCTTTCATTGACTGATAAATTAGATACATTAGTTGGTTTCTTTGGTGTAAATCAAAAACCTACAAGTTCAAAAGATCCATTTGCATTAAGAAGAGCAGCATTAGGTGTAATACGACTAATACTTGAAAATAAGAAAAATATTAGAATTAAAGATCTAATAAATCATTCTTTACTTTTGTACCAAGAACAAAATTATAAATTTGATAATGCGTCTGTACAAAATGATTTATCTGAATTTTTGTTAGAAAGATTAAAATATTACATGAAAAATAAAGCAATTAGACCTGACATAATTAATGCCAGCTTAAATAATAAAAATATTAATAATATTAATGAAATTTTTAGAAAATCTTTTGCTTTAAATAAAATTATAAATAAAGAAAGCGGAATAGATATTATTTCAAGTTATAAACGAGCATCAAACATTATCGAAAATGAATTAAAAGATAATAAACTAGAACTAGCAGATTCTGCTGATCCTGGAATATTTAAGAATGATTTTGAAAAAAATTTGTTCAAGAAAATAAAAGAATTAAAAAAATATTTTACAAATATAGATAACGATGAGAATTATGAAACGACACTTGACAATCTTAAGACTGCAAAACCTATAATTTTTGCTTTTTTTGATAATATAATTGTTAATGATAATGATGAAATAATTAGAAAAAATCGATTGGAACTCCTTCAAATGTTTTGTAGAACATTTGAAAATTATATTAATTTTTCTAAAATCGAAAGTGCCTAATGAAAGACTTAATTTTTAACTTTAATTCTAAGTTTTCAAAAAAAATTAAAAACCCAAAGAATTTTCTTGGTGGAAAAGGTGCTAATTTATCTCAAATGGGAAGAATGGGATTGCCAGTTCCTCCTGGATTTACAATTTCTACTAAAGTTTGTGATTTATTTTATAAAAATAATAAGCAGCTTAATAAGAAAATAGCAAAAGAAATTAGTAACCAGCTATCTCAAATCGAGAGAGAAACAAATAAAAAGTTTGGAGATTTAAAAAATCCTTTGTTAGTCTCTGTAAGATCAGGTGCAAGAGTATCAATGCCAGGAATGATGGATACGATACTAAATTTAGGTTTAAATGATAAAACTGTTATTGCTTTAGCTGACAAAACGTCAAACAAAAGATTCGCAAAAGATAGTTACAGAAGATTTATTCAAATGTATTCGAGCGTCGTACTTGGAGTAGATAGTTATAATTTTGAGGAGTTAATTGAAAATTATAAATTAACAAAAGGAGTTTTGTTAGATACTGAATTAGATGAGCGAGACTGGGATGCATTAATTGGTGACTTTAAAAATGTGGTAAAACAAAAGACCAAGAAAGAATTCCCACAAGATGTTTACAAACAACTTGATGGAGCAATATCCGCAGTCTTTTTATCTTGGCAAAGCCATCGCGCCAAAGTGTACAGAAAAATAAATCAAATACCAGATTACTGGGGCACTGCAGTAAATGTTCAATCAATGGTTTTTGGTAACATGGGTGATGATTGTGCTACTGGAGTAGTTTTTACCAGAGATCCATCGAGTGGAAAAAATGAAATATACGGTGAATATTTAATCAATGCACAAGGCGAGGATGTTGTTGCGGGAACAAGAACACCTCAACATATCACAAAAAAAGCAAGGATTAATTCTGGCGCAAAAAAATTCTCTATGGAAGAAACTATGCCAAAAGTATTTAAACAACTTAAAAAAATATTATCAACTTTAGAAAAGCACTACAAAGATATGCAAGATGTTGAGTTTACCGTAGAGAATAAAAAACTTTGGATGCTTCAAACTAGATCTGGAAAAAGGACCGCAAAGTCAGCAGTTAAAATTGCAGTAGATATGGTAAAAGAAAAATTAATTTCCAGAAAAGAAGCTATTTTGAGAATAGATCCAAATTCTTTGGATACACTTCTTCATCCAACTTTAGATGAAAAAAGTGAAATAAAAGTAATAGCAAAAGGATTGCCTGCATCCCCAGGTGCAGTTAGTGGAAAGGTAGTTTTTACATCAGAAGATGCAGAAAGACTTAATGGAATGATGCAAAATACTATTTTAGTTAGAGTCGAAACATCACCGGAAGATATACATGGGATGCATGCAGCCAAAGGTATTTTAACTTCCAGAGGAGGAATGACTAGTCATGCTGCAGTTGTTGCAAGAGGTATGGGAAGACCGTGTGTTTCCGGATCAAGTGAAATTAATATAGATTACGAAAATAAACTATTTAAAACTGATCATATTAAAGTCACAGAAGGCGAAATAATAACAATCGATGGTTCCAGTGGAAGAATAATATTGGGAGAAGTTCAAACAATTAAACCTGAAATATCAGGTGATTTTTCAAAATTAATGAGTTGGGCTGATAGTTATAGAAAACTGAAAGTAAGAACTAATTCAGAAACACCAACTGACACTCAAACAGCAAGAGACTTTGGAGCAGAAGGTATTGGACTATGTAGAACAGAGCACATGTTTTTTGATGAAGATAGAATTATGTCTGTAAGAGAAATGATATTATCTAAAACAACAAATGACAGAAATAAAGCTCTTGCAAAACTACTTCCTCATCAAAAGAAAGATTTTACAGAAATATTTAAAATCATGAACGGTCTACCAGTTACAGTAAGACTTTTGGACCCTCCGCTACATGAGTTTTTGCCAAAAAATGAAAAAGAAATAAAAGATGTTTCTGATGCACTTGGATTAACGGTTACAGAGATAGAGTCACGAATAGGTGAGTTACATGAACATAATCCAATGTTGGGACATAGAGGATGTAGATTGGCTATTTCTTTTCCTGAGATTTATGAAATGCAATGCAGGGCAATTTTTGAAGCTTTAATAGAATGTAAGAATAAGAAAATTAAATCAATTATTCCAGAAATTATGATCCCTTTAGTTTCAACCGAAGCTGAAATAGAAATAATGAAAAATCTGGTTGATAAAGTTGCAGATAAAGTAGAAGGAGAAAATAAAACAAAAATTGATTACCTAGTTGGCACAATGATCGAACTACCGAGAGCTGCAATAAAAGCTAAAGACATAGCTAAACATGCCGACTTTTTTAGTTTTGGAACTAATGATCTAACACAAACTACGTTTGGCATTAGTAGAGATGATAGTGGCAAGTTTTTAAATGATTATATTGAAAATAAAATATTTGATGTTGATCCATTTATATCAATAGATGAAGGTGTAGGAGATTTAATTGAAATTGCTACATTAAAAGGAAGAAAGCAAAATAAAAAACTTAAATTAGGAATTTGTGGAGAGCATGGCGGAGATCCAAAAAGTATCAATTTTTGCTCAAGTACAGGTCTTAATTACGTTTCTTGCTCACCTTATAGAGTGCCTGTTGCAAGACTTGCAGCTGCACAAGCGCAATTAAAAAAATAATTTAAATTTCTAATTTTAAATCGATTGCAGAAACACTATGTGTTAGACGTCCAATAGAAATTCTATTAATACCTGTTGATGCTATTTTTCTTATATTTTTTAAATTAACATTACCAGATGCCTCAGTTTCATATTTACTCTTAACCAGCCGAACACCTTTTTTTAGATTTTTGATATTCATATTATCAAATAAAATAGTATCAAATTTTAAATCTAATATTTTTTTTAATTGATTTAAATTATCTACTTCAACGGTAATTTTTTTTTTATTTTTTTTTGCTTTAATAATTAATTCTCTTATGTTTGTATTGGCAATGTGATTGTCTTTAATTAAGAATTCGTCACTTAAATTAAAACGATGGTTACATCCTCCACCCAAGTTAACTGCATATTTTTGAATGGCTCTAAGACCTGGTATAGTTTTTCTTGTACAACAAATCTTCGTATTTTTCTGAACTTTATTGACAAATTTATTTGTTTGAGTTGCTATACCTGAAATATGAGATAAAAAATTTAGAGCTACTCTCTCACCAGTTAAAATATTTTTAACATTTCCTTTAATTTCTGCAATTACCTGTTTATTTTTTATTTTTGATCCTTCTTTTTTTTTAATTTTAAATAATATTTTTTTATCAACTATTTTGAATGTTTGTTTTGCTAAATCTAAGCCGCCAATTATGCCGCTAGAATTTGATACAATTTTTGCTTTTATTTTATTTGTGTTATTTAAAAGTTTTGAAGTTATGTCTCCATAGGGATAGAGATCTTCTTTTAAAGCCTCTTTACAAATTTTATAAATATATTTTTTTGATAATTTTATTTTAGACACAGAATTTATCTGCCAATCTCCGCCATTCTCTCTACTGATTTTCTAGCTTTTTCTATTGTTTCTTTACTCATAACAATTTCGTTTGTCTCATTTTCAAGACAATCTAATATTTTCGGTAAAGTAATTCTCTTCATATGTGGGCATAAATTACATGGTCTAATGAATTGAACATTTGGATTATCAATTTGAACATTATCGCTCATTGAGCATTCAGTAACCATCATCACTTTCTCTGGCTGATTATCTTTTACGTACTTAATCATTCCGCTAGTTGAACCTGCAAAATCACTTGCACTAATTACATCTGGAGGACATTCAGGATGTGCAATAATTTTTATTCCTGGGTTATTTTTTCTAATTTCATTAATTTCTTCATCATTAAACTGTTCGTGAACTTGACAAGTACCTTTCCATGAAATTATTTCAACATCAGTTTGCGATGCAACATATTTTGCAAGATAATCATCTGGAAGAAAGATTACTTTTTTAACATTTAATGAATTTACAATTTTAACTGCATTTGCTGAGGTACAACAAACATCTGTTTCTGCTTTAACATCCGCAGAGGTATTTACATACGAAACAACGGGTACACCTGGATATTTTTTTTTAAGGTTTCTTACGTCTTCACCGGTTATCGATGAGGATAAAGAACAACCTGCTCTCATATCAGGCAAGAAAACTTTTTTTTCAGGACTCATCAGCTTTGCAGTCTCAGCCATAAAATGTACTCCACACATTATTATAATATCAGCTTTTGTTTTTGCTGCCTCAACGGCTAAAGCAAGCGAGTCAGCTGAAAAATCTGATATACCATGATAAATTTCCGGAGTTTGGTAATTATGCGCAAGGATTACAGCGTTCTTTTCTTTTTTTAATTTATTGATTTTGTATATATATGGAGCGTGAATAGCCCATTCAATTTCAGGTATAGTTTTTGAAATTTTCTTATAAATAGGATCAGTTGCTTTTTTTATTTCTGAGTTAAGTTCCATACTTTAAATCTATCAACTTGAAAGATAATTGTCATTCACTTATTCTGCCGCATAAATGCGGTCATGCTGAAATTGGTAGACAGGCACGGTTGAGGGCCGTGTGAGCCTAGCTCATGTGAGTTCAAGTCTCACTGACCGCACCATTTATTCAAACCAATTTGGCTTTAAAAGTTTTATTTTTGCAGAGCCACATATAAAGTTTTCGTTAATTTTAATATCACTATCTTTGAATTTAATTAGACCAAAAGGATAATTTTGATCAATCAATACTTTTCCAAATATTTTATTATTTTGTTTAATTTCATCGTCTATTTTTATTTCGCCCTCTAAAACTTTAATCGGAAATAGCTTTTTAGATTGTTTGTCTTTTAATTTTATTCTTGCTGTATTTTCTTGTCCAACATAGCATCCTTTTTTAAAATCAAGACCATTAAGTTCCTCAAAATTGCATTCAATGCCGAATAACTTATTTTGTAGTTTTTGTGTATCTATTTGAGGTATACCAATATCAAAACTATGGTCGTAATATTCTTTAATATTTGAAGATTTTAGGCTTAATTTTTTTATAGATAGATAAAGCTTTTCTAAATTTATAATAATTCTACCTCCTAAGGCTGAGTTTCTTGGATCTAAAATTATAGGATCAGATCGATATTTAATTGTATTACCAACAATATCTTTTGCATTTTCAAAAGTTAAAAACTTTTCCTTACTTATTACAGCTACTACGAATTCATTGCTTAAATTTAAAATTTCAACTTTAGATCTTAGTTTATATAAATTTAACTTATTAAATAGCTCATTAATAATTTTTTTTTCGCAATCAATAAAATATCCCCCTTTGTGTTTAGCTATAATAAAATCAAATAAATATTTTCCTTGTGGTGTTAATAAGGATGCAAAACAGCTATTATCCTCCGAAACTTTTTTAAGATCGTTTGTAATTAGATTCTGAAGAAAATCATTACAGTCATCACCGTTAATGTAAAGAACTCCTCTATCTTCTAAAATATAAACTTTATCCACATTCATAATTGATTATTAATTAGTTATAATATAATTACTATTTTCGGAAATGTTAGATCTTATTATCAAAAATGGCTCATGTTTTATTGAAGGTAAACTTCAAAAGAGAGATATTGGAGTAAAAAATTCAAAAATAATCGAAATTGCAGAGAAAATATCGTATGATTCAAAAGAAACTTATGATGCACAAAATTTAGTTGTTTTGCCAGGTTGCATGGATACACAAGTTCATTTTAGAGAACCAGGCTCAACTGATGCAGAAGATCTTCACACGGGTAGTCGAGCAGCAGTAGTGGGAGGTATTACAAGTGTATTTGAAATGCCTAATACAAATCCACCAACAACTTCAGCAAAAGAATTTAAAAATAAATTAAATTTAGCAAAAAAAAGAATGTTCTGTAATTATGCATTTTATTTTGGTGCTACACCAGATAATTCAGAGGAACTTGCAAATTTAAAAAGCCTTGAGGGATGTTGTGGAGTAAAATTATTTGCTGGTTCTTCCACTGGCACTCTGCTTGTTCATAAAGAGGAAGATATAGAAAAAGTATTTAAACACACCTCTAAAGTTGTTGCGGTTCATTCAGAAGACGAAGATATATTAAATCAAAGAAAAAAACTTAGGGTTAAAGGAGATGTTAAAAGCCATCCTGTTTGGAGAAATGAGGAATGTGCAATGTCTTCTACAAGAAGAATTGTAAAGATTGCAATCAGATTAAATAAAAAAGCACATATACTTCACATAACAACTAAAGAGGAAGTTGATTTTTTATCACAACATAAAGGAAACATTACTTTTGAAATTACCCCTCAGCATTTAACAATTTATGCACCAGACTGTTATGATGAGTTGGGATCATTCGCTCAAATGAATCCACCTATTAGAGATAAATCTCACTATGATCGTTTATGGTATGCTATTAGAAACAATTTCAATGATACAATTGGGTCCGACCATGCACCTCATTTAGCAGAAAATAAAAAAAAAGAGTATCCAGATTCTCCATCAGGAATGCCAGGTGTACAAACTTTGTTACCTGTAATGTTAAACCATATAAATGAAGGTAAATTAAAACTAGAGCAATTAATCAAGTTAGTATGTGAAAATCCTGTTAAAATTTTCGGAATACAAAACAAAGGTTTTATTAAAAAAGATTTTGATGCTGATTTCACAATAGTTGATATGAACAAAGAGATTGAAATCAAAAATGAAAATATAGAAAGTAAGTGTAAATGGTCACCTTTTGATGGAAAAAAATTCAAAGGCTGTCCAGTTGCAACAATAATAGGTGGTAAAATTAAAGTTAAAAATGGAGAGATCCTTGGAGATGCTGAGGGAAAACCGATTGTATTTAACTAGAATTATATATTAAGGATTTTACTTTTTATTAGGTCAGCTTTAATTTCATCTAAAATTGTTGGATCATCTATTGTTGCTGGTATTTTATATTCCTCTTTATCTGCAATTTTTCTTATTGTTCCTCTTAATACTTTGCCAGATCTTGTTTTTGGTAGTCTTTTAACTACTAAAGCTGTTTTAAATGCTGCAACTGGACCAACTTTATTTCTTACCATCTGCACACATTCTTTTGTTATTGTTTCGTTATCTTTTGTTACACCTGCCTTTAATGCAATTAAACCTATTGGTAATTGTCCTTTTAATTGATCTTTAATTCCGATTACTGCACATTCAGCAACTGATTGATGTTCTGATAAAACTTCCTCGATTGCTCCAGTTGAAAGTCTATGACCTGCAACATTTATAATATCGTCAGTTCTAGACATAATCCAAATATATCCATCATCATCTATGTGACCCGCATCATAAGTTTGGTAATAACCTTTATAGTTGGTCATATAATTTTCCTCATATCTTTTATCTGCGTTCCACAAAGTTGGAAATGTTCCTGGAGGAAGAGGTAGTTTTACGACTATATCTCCCATCTCATTTGGTTTTGCTAAAGATTGATCTGGTTTTATAATTTTTACATCATATCCTGGGACAGCTTTACAAGCTGAACCATATTTTGTTTTCATCATCTCTATCCCAGTACAATTGGAACTTATCGCCCAACTTGTTTCTGTTTGCCACCAATGATCTATAACCGGGACTTTTAAAAGAGTCTCTGCCCATTTGATTGTATCTGGATCAGCTCGTTCTCCAGCTAGAAAGAGAGCTTCAAATTTACTTAAATCATATTTAGAAAAAAATTTTCCATCTGGATCTTCTTTTTTAATAGCTCTAAAAGCTGTTGGAGCGGTGAATAAAGATTTTACATTATACTCAGAAATTATCTTCCAGAAGGCACCAGCATCAGGAGTGCCAACAGGCTTTCCTTCAAAGAGTACTGTTGTGCATCCTTTAAATAGTGGAGCATAAACAATATATGAGTGCCCTACAATCCATCCTATATCACTAGCTGACCACCAAACATCATCAGTATCTATGTTATAAATATTTTTCATAGTCCATTTTAAAGCAACTATGTGTCCACCAATGTCTCTAACGATTCCCTTGGGCACTCCTGTGGTGCCTGAAGTATACAAAATATATGCAAACTCATTTGAATTCATTTCAACACAGTCAGTATCTTTTGCATCCGACATAGCTTCATCCCAACTTATCTCTTTTGGGGCTTCCAATTTGACTTCATGACCTTTTCTTTGAAACAAAATAGTTTTATCAGGTTTGTGATTAGCAAGTTTAAGTGCTTC
>CACNHI010000023.1 GCA_902620265.1 uncultured Pelagibacteraceae bacterium
CAAGCTAACCTTGCTGGCTATAAAGCTGTGATTGACGCATTTTCATTATTTAAAAAAGCCATACCAATGATGATGACAGCTGCAGGAACAATCCCTGCAGCTAAGGTTCTTGTAGTTGGAGCCGGCGTAGCTGGTTTGCAAGCAATTGCAACAGCTAAAAGAATGGGAGCAATTGTTCTTGCAACTGATGTTAGGATGGCATCTAAAGAACAAGTTGAAAGTTTAGGAGGAAAGTTTTTAGTTGTAGAGGGATCAGAAAATCTTGAGACTGAAGGTGGTTATGCGAAAGAGGCATCAGAAGACTTCAAAAAAAAACAAGAAAATCTTATGTTAGAAACTTTAAAAAACATTGATGTTGTGATTTGTACAGCTCTTATACCTGGAAAAAAAGCTCCTAGAATTATTAGCGAAGATATGATTAAACAAATGAAGCCAGGATCAGTAATTTATGATCTAGCTGCTTCACAGGGAGGGAATGCAGCATTTACAAAAGTAGATGAAATTGTTGACAAGAATGGCGTAATTATAGTTGGTGAAAGTATAATACTTAATAAATTACCAATATCAGCGTCAAACTTGTATGCAAAAAACCTATTTAATTTTGTTTTAAACCTTTATGATAAAGAAACTAATAATATAAAAATTAATTTAGAAGATGAAATAATCTCAAAAACTCTGGTTAAGTGATATGGAAATAGATCCTTTTATTTTTAGATTGAGTATTTTTATTCTTGCAATATTTGTTGGTTATTATGTTGTATGGAGCGTTACGCCATCTTTGCACACTCCACTAATGTCTGTAACAAATGCAATATCCTCAGTGATTATTGTCGGAGCAATTGTAGCTGCGTTAGCAGGTGATAATAATAAAATTTTTGATACATCTAATATATTTGGATTTTTGGCAATCATTTTAGCTGCAGTAAATATTTTCGGTGGTTTTTTGGTTACACACAGGATGTTAGCAATGTACAAAAAAAAGAGGAAAGATAAATAAAATGTCTGCAAATTTACTCGCTATTTTTTACTTAGTATCTGGAGTACTTTTTATATTAGCGTTAAGAGGTTTGTCATCACCAGAAACCTCACGCCGTGGAAACTTTTATGGAATTATTGGTATGGCTATAGCCATTGGTGTAACTATTTTATCTATTGGAAATTTTTCAACTGGATTTGTTTTTTTACTTGTTTTTCTTTTAATAGGTGGGTCAATTGGAGCTTTTATTGCTTTCAAAATACCAATGACTGCTATGCCCGAACTTGTTGCAGGATTTCACAGTCTTGTAGGTTTGGCAGCAGTTTTTGTTGCAATTTCAGCTTTTTTAAATCCAGAAGTATTTAATTTAGGTTTTCCTGGAAATATTAAAATCGCAAGTTTAATTGAAATGTCTTTAGGTGCAGCTATAGGCGCTATAACTTTTACTGGATCAGTAATAGCTTTTTTAAAATTAAGAGGTTTGATGTCTGGTTCTCCAATAACATTTTTAGGCCAACATTTTATAAATCTTGCATTAGGAGTGATATTAATTGGTCTTGTAATTTATCTTTGTAATACACAAAAAGAATACTTATTTTGGTCTTTAATTGCTATTTCTTTTCTTGTTGGTGTTCTTTTAATTATACCAATAGGGGGCGCAGATATGCCCGTTGTCATATCGATGTTAAATTCTTACTCTGGATGGGCCGCAGCCGGCATCGGCTTTACTCTGGAAAATAGTGCATTAATAATTACAGGAGCTCTTGTGGGTTCTTCAGGAGCAATATTATCATACATAATGTGCAAGGGAATGAATAGATCATTCTTTAACGTTATTTTAGGAGGATGGGGTGCTACTGAAGATAGTTCAAAATCAGTTTCAAAAGAGCAAAAACCTGTTAAAAACGGAAATGCTGATGATGCAGCGTTTCTTATGAAAAACGCATCTTCAGTAATAATTGTTCCAGGATACGGCATGGCAGTAGCCCAAGCGCAACATGCATTAAGAGAGATGGTAGACTCTCTTAAAAAAAATGGAGTAAAAGTATCTTACGCAATACATCCAGTTGCAGGAAGAATGCCAGGTCATATGAATGTATTACTTGCTGAAGCAAATGTTCCATATGATGAAGTATTTGAATTAGAGGATATTAATAATGATTTTGCAAACTGCGATGTTGCATATGTGATTGGAGCAAATGACGTTACTAACCCTGTTGCAAAAACTGACCCTCAAAGCCCTATTTATGGAATGCCAATTTTAGATGTAGAGAAATCTAAATCAGTGTTATTTGTTAAAAGAAGTTTATCTCCAGGTTATGCTGGTATAGATAATGATTTATTTTATAGGGAAAATACTTTAATGTTATTTGCAGATGCAAAAAAAATGACTGAGGAAATAACTAAAAGCCTATAAGGAAAAATTTGAGCACAAAAATTTTTTGTGATATCGCTGATATTAAAATAATACAAAAATTTACTAAAAAAAAAATAGTAAAAGGCATTACTACAAATCCATCATTAATTAGAAAAGCAGGCGCTAAAAATTATTTAAAGTATTGTAGAAGTATATTGAAAGTTTCTAGAAACAAACCAGTTTCGTTTGAAGTATTTGCTGACAATTACAATGAAATGAAAAAGCAAGCTTTAATAATATACAAACTAGGCAAAAATGTTTACGTAAAAATTCCAGTTTGCAATTCAAAGGGTATTTTTTCAGGGAAAATAATAAATTTTTTAAGCAACAAAAGAGTAAAACTCAATATTACTGCAGTATACACAGCCAAACAAACAAAAAAAATCTTAAAAGTCATAAACAAAAAATCAGACGTTATAATTTCAATTTTTATCGGTAGGGCAGGTGACGCTGGTAAAGATCCACTACCTGAACTCTTAAAAAGTATTAAACTGGCAAAAAATTTCAAAAAAGTAAAAATCCTATGGGCAAGCGTAAGAGAACCTTACAATTATCTTCAAGCGAAAAAAACTGGATGTCATATTATCACAGTGCCCCCAGCTATTATTGAAAAAATCGAAAGTTTTGGAAAATCATATAATCAACTTTCATTAGAAACAGTAAGAACCTTTTTGACTGATAGTAAAAAGTCAAAATTTAAAATTTAATGAAATTTTTCAATCATTTATTATGGCCTCTGCAATTGTAACACTTAATTGGAATGATTGGAAAAATACGATTGATTGCCTTGAAAGCATATATCAAAATGAGGGAAATTTTGATGTTTTTTTAATTGATAACGGATCTGATCTTAAAAATATATTAAATATCTCAAGTTGGTATAAAGGCCAATTAATATCAGATAGAAATTTTATTAAACCAAAATTTAAAAATTTTGGCGAATTAATCTATATGGATTTTAAAGATAATATTTTTAATAAAAAAAAAAATATGAGAAATTTATACTTATTTAGAAACAAAAAAAATCTTGGTTTAACTGCTGGCCTAAACCAGGCATACGCTTTTTTAATAAGAAATAATTACAAATATATTTTAAGAATTGACAATGATTTTGTTATAACAAGAGATTATTTTAATAGAATTTCAAATACAATAAAATTAAATGGTATAGCAAGTGCGTCGCCAAAAATTATGCACGCTTATATAAAAAAAAATGTTTGGTTTAAAGGTTTTAAAATGACTTGGTCATTTCTAAAGTTTCAAAGAACTATGAATCTAAAAAAAAAAAGATACTTTGATAATCAGTACTTAAATAAAATTGTAAGTACTGACGCCATATGTGGTTGTTGCTCTATATATAAGGCAAATATCTTAAAAAAGTCTGGATTAGGTGATGAGGATTTTTTTTATGGTCCTGAGGATATTGAGTTATCACATAGGCTAAAAAAATATGGCAGATTAGTATGTGATCAAAAAATCAAAACTTTCCATAAAATAGCTAGAAGTGCTCACATAGCTGAAAAATTTGAGAGAACATTCGAGTCGACCTATGGTTTTCTTATTTTAATCAAAAAAATAGGTACTTTTTCAGATAAATTATTTGGATATGCATTTTTTATCTTACGTGGTTTTCTTTATTTTTTAATTGAAAAAAATGATGAAAAAAAAAATGGATATAAAAAAGCATTAATTAGATTTTTCTTAAAAGATGCAAAGTAAAATTAACATTAAAAAAAATAATATTTATTTTTGTTTTTTTTTATATGCAACATTAATTATCGGTTTTGTTTTTGATGAAAATTTAAATCTTGGATCTAAGCAAGACTGGTATGGAACCAACTTTCCAGCGATTAAAGATTTTTCAGAAAATTTTTATAAAACCTTTTTAAATTATGATAATTATAATCATAGACATTCTCCTGTATATTTAATTTTTTTAAGTTTTTTTTCTAGAATTAGTATTGATTATGATACTATAAGATTTATTCATCTTAATATAAGCTTACTACTAATTTTTCTATTTTTTGAATGTTTAAAAATTAAATTTAAAAATATAGATAAAAATATCTTATTTTTACTTTCAATTTCAATTTTCTTATCACCAACATTCAGATCATTATCAATATGGCCAGACTCTAGAATAATAGGATTGATTTTTTTTACTTTATCTATATATGAATTTTTAAAATTTGATCAAAAAAAAAGTATTAAATGTTTCTATAAAACATTTATCTACATCATACTCTCATCGTATATTAGCCCAAATTTTTCAGTTTTTACTGTCTTCTATTACTTCTATTTTTTTAAAAAAATAAGTATTAAAAATATTTATTTAAGTTTTTTGATGTGCTTAGTATGTAGTTTACCAGCATTATATTATCTATTTATACTCGATGTTAATTTCTTAATAGCCACAACACCTGGAGCCAGCCTAAGTGAAACCGCCAGTTTAGATTTTAATATTTCGAATAAAATACTAATTGTTAGTTCAATCATTTTATTCCATTTAATACCCTTCCTGATAAATAAAAAATTTTTAAGTGAATTTCTAAAATTTTTAAAAAAAAATTTAATATTAGTTTTTATATTTTTTTTAATAAATATATATTTTTTTGACTATTTAACAGCTTTTACGGGCGGGGGGATATTTTTTCAAATATCTAATTTAATATTAAATAATAATATAATTTTTTATTTTTTAAGCTTCTTATCTTTATTGTTATTGGCTTATTTTTTTAGATATAATTTTTATAATAGTGTACTGTACACACTCCTTATTCTATCAAACGTTCAAAATACAATTTACCATAAATATTATGATCCACTTGTAATGATCTTATTTTTTTTAATAACAGTTCACTACTTACCAAAAAAGTTTATATCAAATAAGAAAAATTTGGTAATTTTATATTTGTTTTACTTAATGTTTGTATCAGCGAGAATTTATAAAAATTTAGTTTTTTAATATTAGATTTTTTAGATATCTTGTTATAAAAATATATCTAATGCGATATAAAGAGATAGTAAGATTTTCAGATAAGACCAAAACTAAATTTTTATTCAATTACAACCTTAAAAATTTTAATTGGTTTAATATTGGAGGAACTGCAAAATATTTTTTTAAACCAGAAAGTTTAGAACAATTATCACAATTTTTAAAAGAATTTGGGAACAAATCAAATATATTTGTTTTGGGCGCTGGTTCAAATATTTTATTAACTGACAATGTGTTTGATGGTGTTGTTATCAAATTAGGTAAAAATTTTTCAAATATAACATTGATGCCTAATAATATTATTGTAGCAGGTGCTGCAGCTAGCGACAAAAAATTATCTGAATTTGCTTGTGAAAATTCTATTGGGGGATTTGAATTTTTATCTTGTATACCTGGAACAATAGGAGGTGGATTAAAAATAAATTCTGGATGTTATGGCAAAGAATTTAAGGATATACTGCTATCTATTCAGGTTATTGATAAAAGAAATGGAATAATTAAAACAATACCAAGCTCAAATATAAAATTTTCATATCGAAAAAGTGATATTAATAATAACTATATTTATTTAAGTGCTTCCTTTAAAGGAATTAAAAAAGAAAAAGCTGTAATAGAGAAAGAAATAAGTTTTTTAAAAAAAAAAAAAGAAATGTCGCAACCCTCAAAAATAAAAACCGGGGGAAGTACTTTTAAAAACCCTCAAAATGGAACATCAATGCATGTGTGGAAGTTAATACAAAAATCTGTACCATTAAACACAACATTTGGAGATGCAGCTATTTCAGAAAAACACTGCAATTTTTTAATAAATAAAGGAAATGCATCGTTTAAAGATATGTTAAAACTTATCAAGTTTATCGAAAAAAACGTACAATCAAAAACTGGAGTAAAATTAGAGAAAGAAATAGAAATAATTGAGTAAGTGAAAAAAAAAATTTTAATTTTAGGTGGTGGAGTTTCAAGAGAAAGAGAAATAAGTCTCAAAACCGCGAACCAGGTAAAAAATTGTCTTAAAAAAAAATATAAGGTACTACAATCTGATTTAGTCGGCGGTTTTGAGAAAAAACTTAAGTCTTTTAAACCAAATATAGTTTTTAACGCTCTTCATGGAAGATTTGGAGAAGATGGATATGCCCAATCAATATTGGAAAACTATGGTGTAAAGTATACTCATTCTGGAGTTTTGTCATCAGCATTAGCTATGGATAAAGTTGCTTCAAAAAAAATATTTATTAAAAATAAAATTTTAACACCTAAATTTATTATATTTAAATATAATTTAGATAATATAATTTTTCTAAAAAAAGAAATAAAAAAAAAACTTAAATTCCCCGTTGTAATTAAACCAATAAATGAAGGATCGAGTGTTGATGTTTATATTTCCACAAATCAAAATCTAAGGTCAAATTTAATTAAATTAAAAAAATATAGAGAAATTTTGATTGAAGAATTCATAGGAGGTAGGGAAATCCAGGCAGCTATACTTGGAAAAAAAAAGTTAGGAGTTATAGAACTTAAACCTAAAAGAAAATTTTACGACTATAAAGCAAAATATAACTCTAATTCTAAAACTGAACATATAATTCCAGTAAATTTAACTAAGAAAAATATTAATAAAGTTCTTAGTTTTGCACATAAGGCCCATAAACTATTAAAATGTAGAGGTGTAACCAGATCAGATTTCAAATTTTATAAAAATAAATTTTATTTGTTAGAATTAAACACCCAACCTGGAATGACCAAGCTTTCTTTGGTTCCTGAAATTGCTGCATACCGTGGAATTAGTTTTTTTTCATTGCTGCAATGGATTTTAAATGATGCTTCAAAAAGTAGATAAAAAAATTAAAATATATTTTTATCTATTTATATTTTTATTTCTTTCAAGTCCATTTAATTTCAATTTTTTAAAAAATTTAGAAAAAAAATTTCAAATCAATAATATTGATATTCAAGGAGATTTACTCAATTTAAAAGAAATAAATAACCAACTAAATAAAAATATATTTTTCCTAGATAACACAGAGTTAAAAGAAATAACTGAAAATTATTTTATTCTAAAAAAATTTGAAATAAAAAAAATTTATCCGAATAAATTAAAAGTTAAATTTGAAAAAGCAAAACCTTTAGCAAAAATACTTAAAGACAATAATCTTTATTACTTAGGAAATAATGGAAAAATATATAGTTCTAATGAAAAATATAAATCAATTCCATATATTACAGGAGATTATAGCTTAGAGAATCTAAATAAATTAATTAAAATAGTTTATGACTCGCCGTTTGAAATTAGCGAAATAAATACTATAAAGATTTATCCATCAAAACGTTTTGATTTGAGGTTTAAAAATAAAAAAGTTATTAAATTTCCATTAGTTGTTGATGAAAATATTATGAATAATGCATTTAATTTTTACAACATCAAAGATAAAAATATAAAGATAATTGATATGAGATTAGAAAAAAAAATAATATTAAAAAATGAATAACTTTAAAATTTTTGTAAATATAAACATCAAACTTCAAAAAGCTGATATTTTTATTAATCGAGACAGCAATACAGAACCAGCATTTTCCAGAATTCTATACTTAGATAATTTAATACAACTTAGCAGTTTTGAGATTTTTTTAAAAAAAACAATATTAGAAACAGAGAAAATTTTAAATATATCCTTTGAGAAACTTTATTTAATGGTTGAAGATGCTAGATTAAATTCAATTGATATTTCATTCAAAGAAAACTTCGAAAATAAACCCATAGCTAAGACAACAATAGAATATTTGTTGCAGGATTTAAGACAGCAGTTTCTTGACAACCATAATGATAAAATAATAGCGCATATGGTTATAAAAAAATGTAAATTAGATGGAGAGGAGTATAGTAATATCCCTTTTGAAAAAAAATGTAAAAATTTTGTTCTAGAAATTAGCTTTATTTACCTAAAAAAAAATTTAGTTTCAAATTTACAAGAGTTATTCAAAAAGTATCAAATCGAAATTGATAAAATCATTTGCACAAATTATGCTAAATCTTTATTGAATATTGAAGTAGATGATTTATCAAAAGCTGGAATAGCAGTTACTGCCGGCAACAACTTAAATGAAGTAAATATTGTTTCAAAAAAAACTAATAAATTGGGCTTTTTTGAAAAGCTGTTCCATATTTTTACTTAGTTGTATTTTATCGTAATATTTCTTGTTTTTATTAGTTAAGTATAAATCCTTATAAAACGTCATGGCAATGCTAAATCAAAAAACTATCAATAAAGTTCTCCACTTCGAAGGAGTAACCTTGCACAAGGGAAAAAATGCAATAATGAGAATTCTACCTTCGGAACCTAACAGCGGTATTGTATTTAAAAGAATAGATTTAAAAAAAAATAATTTGATATTAGCAAATTTTTTCAATGTAAGTGATGCAACTTTATGTACAACATTAACTAATGAATTTGGTGCAAGTGTTTCAACAGTCGAACATCTAATGGCAGCTTTTTATGGGCTGGGTATAGATAATGTTTTAGTTGAGATTGATCAAGATGAAATTCCTATAATGGATGGTTCGTCTAAAGTATTTGTAAAAGCTATTGAGGAAGCAGGACTGAAAGATTCTTCGACACCAATTAAAATAATTAAAATTTTAAATAAGGTTGAAATTAAAGATAATAATAAATACATATCGATAGAACCTACAAAAACAACCTTAGAAATAAACTTTGAAATAAAATTTGATAATGAATTAATTGGTACACAAAAAAATTCAATTAGTGTTTATGAGAATA
>CACNHI010000024.1 GCA_902620265.1 uncultured Pelagibacteraceae bacterium
ATAACGAACCATTAGTCCTGTTTTTCTTGAGTTTATTACTCTAGATTGATTTTTTAAGAAAAAAATTTCGTATTTCATTAATATCAAATCCTTAATCGTTGGTTTTATTTCTTGCAGATTATTTGCTTGAGTATATTGGATTAAGGAGAAAAATATTAAAATTGAAAATAAAACAATTTTTTTACATATTTCCATATTTTGGTCCACCACCACCTTCTGGCGTTACCCAAGTAATATTTTGAGATGGCTCTTTGATATCACAAGTTTTGCAATGTATACAATTTTGTGAATTAATTACAAATTTAGATGAACCATTTTCAATTTGAACTTCATAAACACCTACAGGACAGTATCTTTGGGCAGGTTCGTCGTATTTTTCTAATGTATAATTAATTGGTAAATTTGGGTCTTTAAGCTGTAAATGCACTGGCTGATTTTCAGAATGGTTTGTTCCCGTCAAGTAAACAGAGCTTGTTTTATCAAAAGTAATTTTATTATCAGGTTTTGGATAATCAATTTTTGGCATGGTTTTTGCATCTTTTAATGTTTCATGGTCAGCATGTTTGTGACTTAAAGTAAAAGGTAGTCTACCTCTAAATAATATTTGATCTATTCCTGTAAAAATTATTCCAAGTATTAAACCCCAGCTAAAACTTGGTTTTACATTTCTGGCCGCATGAAGCTCTTCATAAACCCAACTTTTACTAAATTTTTCTTCATATATTGATAGGTCTTTATGTTGACCTAGGTGTTCAAATATTGTTTCAGCTGCAATCATTCCACTTTTCATGGCTGTATGAGAGCCCTTAATCTTTGGCATATTAAGTGTTCCTGCATCACAACCTACTAGTAAAGCACCAGGCATATACATTTTTGGTAAACTTTGAATGCCACCTTCAATTAATGCTCTCGCACCATAAGAAATTCTTTTGCCATTCTCTATATATTTTTTTATTGATGGATGAGTTTTAAATCTTTGAAATTCATCAAACGGAGATAAATGTGGGTTTTTATAATCCAATCCAATTACATACCCTAGAAAAATTTGTTTATTCTCTGCGTGATACATAAAGCTACCACCATAGGTTTGATTATCTAGCGGCCATCCTGCAGTATGCATTACCAAACCTTCATGGTGCATATCCTCACTAATTTCCCAAATCTCTTTGAAACCAATTCCGTATTGCTGAGGATCTTTTCCTTTATTTAACTCAAATTTATTTATTAATTGTTTTCCTAGATGTCCCCTGCACCCTTCAGCAAATACCGTAACCTTTGCATGTAATTCCATACCTGGTTCATAACTATCTTTTTTTTCACCATTTTTATCTAAACCCATATCTTGTGTTGCAACACCTTTAACTGAACCATCATCGTTATATAAAATTTCACTAGCTGGAAAACCTGGAAAAATTTCAACGCCTAAACCTTCGGCTTGTTCTGCAAGCCATCTGCATAAATTTGCTAGGCTAATAATAAAGTTATTATGATTTTGTTGAACTTTAGGTAATAACCAAGTAGGCCAACTCAAAGATTTTGTTTTACCTAAAAATAAAAATTTTTCTTTAGAAACTTTTGTTTTAATTGGACTATTTAATTCTTTCCAATTGGGTATCAGTTCATCTAAAGCACGAGTTTCAAAAACATTGCCTGACAAAATGTGCGCTCCTATTTCAGAAGCTTTTTCCAAAACGCAAACATTTAAATCAGAATTTAATTGTTTAAGTCTAATTGCTGCTGACAATCCAGATGGACCTCCTCCAACAATTACAACATCGTATTCCATTACCTCACGAGACATATAGGAAATTTTTACAGTATTTGTTATTTTTGTATAGTGTTTAATTTGTTCAATTCTTCCAGAAATTTAGGAAGGGCATCAAATAAATCAGCCTCTAAGCCATAATCTGCAACAGAAAAAATGGGTGCCTCACCATCTTTATTTATTGCGACAATTACTTTGCTCTCCTTCATGCCAGCCAAATGTTGAATTGCACCTGAAATTCCGACTGCTATGTATAAATCTGGAACAACTACTTTACCAGTTTGACCAACTTGGTGATCGTTTGTAATGTAGCCTGCATCAACTGCTGCTCTTGATGCACCGATCGCTGCATTTAATTTGTCAGCAATTGCTGTAATGAGTTTAAAATTTTCACCACTCTGCATACCTCTTCCACCCGAAATTACTATTCTTGCTGTACCAAGCTCTGGTCTGTCTGATTTAATTTCTTCTTTTTTAATAAATTTTGTATTTTGAGATGGATTTGTATTTTCACCTTTAACTATTTCTGCTGATCCACCTGATGTCGGAGCTGGATCAAATGACGTAGGTCTAATGGTGACACATTTTTTTTTATCAGTACTTTTAACTGTAGCAAATGCATTACCTGCATAAATAGGTCTTAAAAAGGTGTCTTCAGAAATAACTTTTATGATATCACTAACTTGAGAAGTGTCTAACAATGCAGCAATTCTAGGCATTAAATTTTTTCCAAATGTATTTGCTGAACAAACAATGTGTGAGTAATTTTCTGCTTGCTTGAGTATCACCGGTGTATAATTTTCCGCGATATAGTTTTCGTAAATATCATTATCTACATGAATTACTTTTTTAACATTAGGAACTTCTGATAATGATTTTGCAACCGGATCAGCATTTTTACCTATTACCAATACGTGTAGATCATCATTTATTTGTGATGCAGCAGTTATAGCATTAAGAGTAAATGGCTTTACCTCTTTATTGTTATGCTCTGCTATTAATAAAACTGACATTATATTACTTTAGCCTCATTTTTTAATTTTTGAACCAACTCTTCAACGCTAGAAACTTTAATCCCAGCTTTTCTTTTAGGTGGTTCTTCAACTTTAATTTGCTCGATTCTAGGTTTTATATCAATGCCTAATTCTGAAGCATCTATTTGCTCTAGAGGTTTCTTCTTTGCCTTCATTATATTAGGTAATGATGCGTATCTTGGCTCGTTTAGTCTTAAATCACATGTAACAATAGAAGGTATTTTAACTTCTATTGTCTCAAGACCTTCATCAACTTCTCTTGTTACCTCTAATACATTTTCTTTTACATCGATTTTAGAAGCAAATGTAGCTTGAGGCCAATTTAAAATTGCAGCTAACATTTGACCTGTTTGATTACAATCATCATCTATAGCCTGTTTGCCCATAAAAACTAAATCTGGTTTTTCTTTTTCGACAATTTTTTGTAAAATTTTTGCAACTGCTAATGGTTCAATAGTACAAGGTGCTTTTACTAATATTCCTCTGTCAGCACCAACTGCCAATGCTTTCCTAACTGTCTCTTGAGCTTTTTCTTCTCCAACCGTTACAGCAATTATTTCCTTCGCTTTACCTGACTCTTTTATTTTTACTGCCTCTTCAACCGCATTATCATCTGGTGGATTTGTTGACATTTTTACATTATCTGTAACAACGCCAGATCCATCTTCTTTAACTCTGATTTGGACGTTGTAATCAATAACTCTTTTAACTGCTACTAGTATTTTCATTAGGCTCTTAGTAATTTATTTTCTGCATCATAGGGACTATCTTCTAAAATTGTTGCTTCATGCATTTTGCCAAGTATATCAATTTTAAGTTTTTGTCCAACATTTGCCAAAGTAGGTTTTACCATACCAAGTGCAATTGATTTTCCTAATCTAAAACCATAATCTCCACCTGTGGCTCTACCAACAACAGATCCGTTTTCATAAATTGGATTATTTCCTAATACATCGGCATCGGTGACGTTATGAACTTCCAATGTTACTAATTTGTTATTAAATCCTTTTTCTCTCCATTTATTAAGTGCATCTAATCCAATGAAGCTTCCTTTATTTGGATGAATGAATCTGTCTAATCCACTCTCATACGGTGCATATTCAATTGATAATTCTGTACCTACAAGTTTGTAAGATTTTTCAACTCTTAAACTGTTCATTGCTCTTATTCCGAAAGGTTTTAAGCCTAAGTCTTTTCCCGCCTCCATTAATTTATCAAATATGTGATTTTGATATTCAATTGGGTGATGGAGTTCCCAGCCTAATTCACCAACAAAATTTACTCTCATAGCATTTACAGGTGCATAACCAACATCTACGTTTTTCGCACTCAACCATTTAAAATTCTCATTAGAAAAATCATCTTTTGAAACTCTTTGCATTAGCTCTCTTGATTTTGGACCTGCAACCACCAATACTCCTGTACTATTGGTTAAATTTTCAAATATAACACTTCCATCTTTAGGCATCCATTTATGGATCCAGTCATGGTCAAGTCTTTGAAAAGCTCCTGCAGAAACTAAATAGAAACTATCCTCAGCTTCTCTTAAGATTGTAAATTCTGAATGCACGCCACCTTTTGTATTTAATGCATGACATAAATTTACTCTACCTACTTTTTTCGGAAGTTTGTTTGCAACCAAATTATCTAAAAATTCCTCTGCTTTTGGACCTTTAATTCTGCATTTTGCAAATGCAGTCATGTCTAGCAGCCCGACATTTTCTCTAACGTTCTTACATTCTTTTTCAACTGCTTTAAACCATTTTGACCTTCTAAAAGACCAATCGTCTTTTTGTTCCATGCCATCTGTAGCAAAAAAAATTTGGTCTTTCCCACCCAAATTTTTGACCAAACACAGCGCCTAATTTTTTCATTCTATCGTAACACGGTGCTGTTCTTAAAGGTCTTGCTGCTTCTCTTTCTTCATCAGGGTAATGAATTATGAATACATTTCTATAAGCTTCTTCATTCTTTTCTTTTAAATAAGATTTAGAGCAATAATCACCATATCTTCTAGGTTCAACGCCAAGCATGTCAATTGTAGGTTCGCCATCTACAATCCATTCTGCTAATTGCCAACCTGCTCCTCCAGCCGCAGTTATTCCAAAACTATGACCTTCGTTAATCCAAAAGTTTTTAAGTCCCCATGCAGGTCCAACAATTGGGTTTCCGTCTGGAGTATAACAAATTGCTCCATTATAAACTTTTTTGACACCCACCTCTCCAAATGCAGGAACTCTGTGAATTGCTCCTTCAATATGTGGAGCTAATCTGTCTAAATCTTCTTGAAATAATTCGTATTCAGAATCTTTTGATGGACCATCAACATAACAACATGGTGCACCATCTTCATAAGGTCCAAGTATAAGACCACCTGCTTCTTCTCTCATATACCATCTACTATCACTGTCTCTTAATACTCCCATTTCGGGTAAACCTTCTTTTTTTCTTTTTTGAATTTCAGGATGAGGCTCTGTAACAATGTATTGATGTTCAACTGGTATGACTGGTATTTCTAATCCAACCATTTTTCCAGTTTGTCTTGCAAAATTTCCTGAGCATGACATAACATGTTCACATTCAATACTGCCTTTATCAGTTTCTACGACCCAGCCATTTTTTATTTGTTTAATTCCAACTACATTTGTATTTCTGTAAATCTCTGCTCCTCTATTTCTTGCTCCAGTAGCTAAAGCTTGTGTAAGATCAGCAGGTTGAATGTAACCATCTTCTGGGTGCTGAATTGCTCCAACCAAATCACTTGTATTACATAAAGGCCAAATTTCTTTTACTTGATCTGGTGTTAAAAATTTTACATCTACGCCTATTGTTTGTGCAACACCAGCATACTGATGGTATTCATCCATTCTATCTTTTGTACTTGCAAGTCGAATATTTGAAACAACACTAAAGCCAACATTTTTACCTGTCTCTTCTTCAAGAGTTTTATAAAGGTCAACAGCGTATTTGTGTAATTGGCCAACCGAGTAACTCATATTAAAGAGTGGCAGTAAACCTGCAGCATGCCATGTTGAACCAGAGGTAAGCTCTTTTCTTTCAACTAATACAACGTCAGACCAACCTTTTTTTGCCAAATGATATAAAGCACTTACACCAACTACTCCACCTCCGACGATAACTACTTTAGCTTTTGATTTCATAAAACCGATTCCTACTAGATTTTTTGTTTGAACGAAACATAATTTTAATAGTCATCATCCTCATCTCTCCATCCTTTAATATACATCAAATACGCAGCCACAGTTACACTTATACATCCTACTATCATACCTAAGTTGAGGCCAAATTGCTTACCAAAGAAATACCAACCAAGTTGAGTAGAGCCTATTGTTGGTACACATAAAATTATCATCAAAATTGGAACTCTTTCATAAAAAGGTTTTTTTTTCATTTAAATTGACGATCCTAGTGGCATTGGTTGTGAGACACCGCTTGTTAACCAGCAGTTTTTGAGTGGACCAGATTTGTCATATTTTTTAACCACCCATTCGAATTGATAGTATTTTTTCTTATCATCTAAAACAGTAACTCTATAGGTTGCACTATTTTCTGATGCAGAAATAATATCTATTTTATTTTCGATGTGATTAATTAACATTTCATACATATCACTTTTGAGCATTGACTTAAATTTTTCCAGTGGACCTGTATATTTTTTATTATTTGGGTGTGCAAACTCCCAAGTTTGCTCAATACCAAAGTCTTCGTACGGTTCATTATTATTTTTTAAACCATTTAATTGTATCTCTACAACCTCTAACGGCTTAATTGAGTTTTTTGGTTTGATTAACTCAGCATTACAAATAGACTGAAAACAAAAACTTAAAAAGATTAATGTTACAAGTTTATTTTTATATAAATACATTCTTAAGTAAACAATATAACATGTGAAAAATAAATTAACTTTACAATAAGGACGCAAATGAAAATTGGTTTTATAGGCCTAGGAAACGTTGGTGGGAAACTTGCAGGCAGTCTATTGAGAAACAACTTCAAATTGACTGTTTATGATCTTGACCCAAAAACAATGGAAAATTTAAGTTCAAAAGGAGCTAGTATTTCAAAAAATCCAAAAGAACTTACTCAAGACTCTGATCTAATTATTACATGCTTACCATCACCTGAAATATGCAAAGAAGTAATGGAGTCTAAAGACGGTGTAATTAATGGATTGTCAGAGAATAAGATATGGCTCGAAATGAGTACAACTGATGAAAACGAGGTAAAAAGAATTGGAAAGTTAGTTAAACAAAAAAAAGCATTTGCTCTTGATGGACCTGTAAGTGGTGGGTGCCATAGAGCTGATACAGGAAATATAGCAATATTTGTTGGTGGAGAAAGATCTGCATTTGAAAAAATTTTTTCTGCTCTTTCGGCGATGGGTGAAAAAATTCTTCATACTGGAGAATTGGGCTCTGCCTCTGTTTTGAAAGTTATAACAAATTACTTAGCATCAGTTCATTTAGTTGCGTTAGGTGAAGCTTGGACTGTCGCAAAAAAATCTAATTTGGATTTAGAAAAAACTTTTAAGGGAATTGCTATTTCCTCTGGAAATTCATTTGTGCACGAAACAGAAAGCCAAGTAATATTAAATGGTTCCTATAATATAAATTTTACAATGGATTTAGTTTTAAAAGATACTTCCTTATTTGATAATTTAGCAAAAAAACTTAATTCATCTTTAGAAATATCACCCATGATTGTAAAAATTTTTCAGGAAGGTTTAAAAAACTATGGTCCTCGTGCCTGGTCTTCAATGATAGTTAAAAGAATGGAGGATAAAAAATAAAATAGACTTTAGAGCAAAGGGTTTTCCAACCGAACTTATAGATAAAGAACCTGAAAAGAAAGGTTATGAGATATAACAGACAAGGTCATAATATTGTTCATAGAGGACTAGCAAAAAAAACTTTCAAAGAAAATTCAATTCAAGCCTTCAAGTTTTGCTTTAAAAAAAAATTATGGAATTGAAACTGATTTACATACAACTTTAGATAATAAAATTATTTGTTACCATGATTTTAGTCTTAAACGATTTAAGAGTAAAAAGTTAATAAAAAATTTAAAATATAAAGATATAAATAAAATAGCATCAAAATATAAAATGTATATTCCAACTTTGAATGAAATATTTAAAATTTCGAAAAAAAATTACTTAATGCTAGAAATTAAATCAAAATTTACAAAAAAAAATTTTTTAGATCTTATTTCTATTATAAAAAGATTTAAACATTATAGTATAACTTCTTTTAATGAAAAAAATATTTCAAATTTAAATAAAATTAAAAAAAATTTAAATTTAGGACTAGTTTTTTCTTCGACTACTTCAATAAAACTTATTTTACAAAAAAGTAAATTAAAGTATCTTAGATTATTAGTTTTAGAAAAAAAATTTCTTACTAACAAAAAACTAATTAAAATAAAAAAACCTATTTATTTTTACACAGTAAAAGATAAAAAAGTTAGAACAAAATTTTTAGGAAAAAATCTTATTATTGAAAATTTGTAATTATTGCGAAAGATAACTAAGTCTTCCAATTATTTCATCACGATCCATATAGTAACCTTGTAGGTGTCTATGTCCTGAGTTAGGATCGAATGCTGTTCTGCCGTGCAAAACTCTTCTGTTATTAAAAGAGTATATATCCCCTGGATTTAGTCTGAACTTAATAACAAATCTATCATCATGTAACAGATTGCCAAATCTATGATGCGCGAAATAAACTTGGTCCATTACATCTGGATGACAATCTAATGCATCCATGGTTGCAACACTAAATCTAATATCATTATAATCACCATCTTTAGTTAAACTTATTGCAGGTGCATAAAAACTTCTGTGGGCTTGCTGGGTATAATCTTTATCTCTAAATTTTAACGGTACATTTACCAAAGTATCAAAAATATCCTTTTCATTATTTTTTAAGTAATCTGCAACAGCAAAACCATCAACTGCTGAAGAATCTCCTCCATTAGCAGAGTTTATAAGACAATGTAAAAACTGGTAGCCTGGTGGATTTTCAAACCAGGGTAAATCCATATGATTTTTCAATGCGTGAGCTGTATAGGCTGAGTTATTTGGTTTAGGTATATTTATAACTTCAAAAGGTGTTTTAAAAAAAGTTTCTCTTGTGTGACTAATTCTGTTTAAAACTTCAAAAGCTGACTTTTCTTTTGTTGGTGCGTTATTTACTAAAGCTATTCCTTTATAGTGAAGAAGTTTTAACCACTTTATTAAACCTTCCTCTGAAG
>CACNHI010000025.1 GCA_902620265.1 uncultured Pelagibacteraceae bacterium
AGTAACTGAAATGAAAGGTGAAATATTTTGCTCTTGAAAAATATTATCGGAGATTATCAATTGATTAAAAGATAAAAATAATTTTTGACTATTTTCTGATGCAATAATAATTAAGAACAATATCAAACCAAAGTAAACAAATAATGCTGAAAACTTAATTATAGATTTAGTTAAGTGATGACCTTTTGTAAAAAGATAAAATTGGAAAATAAATGTGATTATTAAAGCAATCCAGTCTATTAAGTTTAATGATAAGAAAAAGAAAAGAAATAGTTCTTTATTAAGGATATTTGGATCAATATAAAACAAAGAGATTCTAATTAAATACACTATAGACTTTGAAATAAAAAATGTTTGAACACCGAAAAAGAATATCCCAATGATACCTCTTAACATTGCGAAATATCTTGCAGCATTTAAACCAATAGAAATTCTAAGTAAAACTGGAAATGGAATTCCATGTTTTTGAGATAAATTACCAATTAAATTTGAAAGAAGGTAAACTAGAATAGAAGCGAAAATACTTCCTGATAGGACTATTAAAAAGTTTAAATCGTAAATTACATACAATGATGCAATAAGGGAAAATCCTATAAGACTTTGTATATTTACAGCCCAAAAACAAAAAAAATCTGTCCACTTCCAATTTTTATCAACAGGATTAACTGAAACGATTTCCCAATTTGTAAGTTGAAATTTTTCTTTATCTTGATTCACTCTTACATATTAAGCATATATAAACTACTGTCCATACAACAGAGAGGGTAACCAAAGAACAATCTTGGGAAATATTATGATAATTAAAAGCCCAATAATTTGAAGAACCATAAATTGCATCATTCCAATATAAATATCTTTTAAATCCCATTCAGGAACAACCCCTTTTAAAAAATAAGCTGACAATGCTACTGGGGGTGATAGCCAGGCGGTTTGTAAATTTACAGCAACTAGTATAGCGAACCATGTTAAATTAAACCCAAGAGCCTCAACAAGTGGTAAAATTATAGGTACAATTATCATAACAATTGGTACCCACTCCAGAGGCCAACCTAAAAGAAAAATCATTACCATTATCATTCCAAGAATAAGATACTTGTTCATTTCTAAACCCAGTAAAAATTCTGTTAACAGAGTTGGTGTACCTAATCTTGCAAATACCGCTCCAAAAAAATTTGAGGCTGCAACTAAAACCATAATTAATGCTGTTATTTCAAGAGTTTTAACTAAAGCATCCTGTAATTTTGGAAGAGTTAATTTTTTATATGCTAATGAAAGAAGTAAAGCACCCATAGCTCCACATCCCGCAGCTTCTGTTGGTGTTGCAAATCCAAATAAAATACTTCCAAGTGCTGCAAAAACTAGTGCTGCAGGAGGGACTAAACCAAGAAGAAATTCAATCCATACCTCCTTCATGCTTGTTGCCCTCATATCCTCAGGTAAAGGAGGCCCTAAGTTTGGATTTAACATACATCTTATTGTCGTGTAAGCGGCATATAAACTTGCAAGTAAAATTCCTGGTAAAATTGCTGCTGCAAATAAATCAATAACAGGTATCTCCATTATAGGACCCATTACTACAAGCATAATACTTGGTGGTATCAATATTCCTAATGTTCCACCAGCTGTTATGGTTCCTGCGGCTAATCTCACATCATACTTAGATCTATTCATAGATTTCGCAGCCATTATTCCAAGAATAGTTACTGAGGCACCAACAATACCTGTAGCGGCAGCAAATATTACTGATACAAATAATACTGCGTAATATAAAGAACCTCTAACTCTTGCCAACATCAATTGAAATGCTGAAAATAATCTTTCCATTAATCCGGCTTGTTCCATCATTATACCCATAAATACAAAGAGCGGTACGGCGGCGAGTGTTTGTTCTGTCATCACCATAGAAAATTGTAGTGTCATTAAATAGAAAACTAATTTTCCAAAACCTAAATAACCAAAAACAAAACCTAAAAATATTAATGTAAACGAAATTGGAAAACCTACAAATATTGCAAATAGCATTACTCCAACAAGAATAAAACCTAGGATTGCTGGGTCTATAAATTCAGCTATCATTTAGCTTCTCCAGGCCACTCACCTTTTTTAGCTGCCCAATAACTTTTGAGTAACTCAGAAACTCCTTGGACTAGTAAAAATATTATACCAACGAGTAAACAACTTTTTATTGGCCACATATAAGGCATCCAAGTGGTATCCATGCCTCTTTCTCCTCTTTGAATTGATTCTCCAACAAATCCAATTGTCATATATAGAAAAACAATTAATCCAGGAAAATAAAATAGTAGGTATAACCAAAAATCTATTAGACCTTGATTTTTAATTTTAAAATTTCTGTATAAAAAATCTGCTCTTATGTGAACTCCTCTAGAGAGAGCATAACCTGCACCTAGCATAAACAGGGCACCATATAAAAAACGACTTATATCATATGCCCATATAGTAGGAGCTAAAAATAATTTTCTTGCGAGAACTTCGTAGGTCATTGCAAAAATAAGTGGCATTAATATCCAGCAGACAATATTTCCGATCCACTTACTAAATTTATCAATATTAACTATACACTTTGCCATCCATACTGGCATATCATCAGGCATCTTGCCAGTGCTTCCACGCCTTTCAGCAATCATTTCATCTGAAATATCTAGTTTGGAAGGTTCTTCATTCATAAATTCTTTTTAAAAAAATAGAGCGGACTAAAAAGTCCGCTCTAAATATTTTTTTATATTTTTATTATTTTAATGTTGCTGCGTGAGCCATTCCTAGCTTAGCATTTGACATTTGAGCTCCACTCCAAAATGGAACAGCTATATCTGCAAACTCTTTCATCGAATTATAAACTTCGTTGAAAAATGCATTTTCTTTAGCATTTTTATTTAGAGATGCTTTTGCTGCAGCCATGTACTCCGTAAAGTAGTCTGTAGGAGTATCTTCTAAAATAACCCCATGCTTAGTAGTCAATTCTTTTAAAGCTTTTCCATTTTCATAGATTCTATAGCTTAAAGATTTAGCTAATGAAGCATTAGCAGCTACTTCAAGAGATTTTTTCTCGTGAGCAGTCATAGCGTTATAAGTTTTGCCAGTTATATAAAAATCAGCATTTACTACTACTTGGTGTAAACCTTGTAGGTAATAGTGTTTAAGAACCTTTTGGAAACCAAATGTTAAATCTGGCTTAGGACAACACCACTCAGCAGCATCAATCGTACCTGCTTCAAGTGCTGGAAGAATGTCTCCACCACCCATAGCAACAGATGCTATACCAATATCTTTGTAAGTTTGTCCTGGTATTCCAGGAGGAGTTCTGAATTTATATTTTCTAAAGTCAGCCATACTTTTTATTGGTTTTGGAAACCAACCCAAAGCTTCTGGACCAACTGGTTGAATCATAAATCCTTTAATGTCCCTACCCATTTCTTTCCAAAGTCTGTCATATAATTCTTTACCACCGCCATATTGGAACCATGATAAGAATGCTATATTATCTATACCTACTCCACCACCAGCTACAGGCGAACCAAATAGCATAGCAGCTGGATGATCTCCGGACCAATAGTGTGTCCAAGCAAATCCACAGTCAATTAATCCCTTATCAACAGCATCTAATGTTTCTTTTACTCCAACAACTGCACCTGCTGGTAATATTTCAAACTTTAGAGATCCGTCAGTAAGAGTCGTAACTGTGTCAGTAAAGTCTTTTAACATTTTAACTTCATCAGCCTTAGTATTAAGCACTGTCTGACATTTAAGTGTTTTCGCATTAGCATTTGATATAAAACCAAGCACTAAAAACGAGGCAAACACCAATGAAATGATTTTTTTCATTATTTTCCCTCTTTCTGGTTAAATTTAAGTTTATTATCCTCTCAAAAAAAAGCATATGTTACAAGCGACAAATATTTTATTTTTAAGTCAAAAAACGTTAATAATACCTATGGATGAATTTGATTATATTATAATTGGTGCTGGTTCAGCAGGTTGTGTTCTTACAAATAGGCTTATTAAATCAGGAAAATATAAAGTTCTTTTATTAGAAGCAGGTGGAAAAGATAATTATCCCTGGATACATATTCCAGTTGGTTATTATAAAACCATGCACAATCCAAAGACTGATTGGTGTTTTAAAACTGAACCAGACGAGACAATGGAAAATGTTTCAATCCCCTATCCTAGAGGAAAAACGTTAGGCGGGAGTTCATCAATAAACGGTCTTCTATATATAAGAGGACAAGAGCGTGACTATGATATATGGAGACAACTTGGCAACAAGGGTTGGAGTTGGAGAGAAGTTCTTCCTTATTTTATTAAAGCAGAGGATCAAGAAAGAGGTCAAAGTGAGTATCATGGACAAGGTGGTCCTCTTTCAGTTTCAGATCAAAGAATTAAATTAGATATTCTAGACGTTTTTCAAAATGCTGCGAGCGAGGTAGGAATCCCAAAAGTGGATGATTTCAATAAGGGAGATAATTTTGGTTGTGGTTATTTTCAAGTTACTGAGAGAAATGGTTTAAGATGTAGTGCAGCAGTTGGCTATCTAAATCCTATAAAAAATAACAAAAATTTAAAAATAGAAACTAAATGTCATGTTCAAAAAATAAATTTTAAAAATAACAAGGCAGTTAGTGTAATCTATTTTAAGGATAATAAACAAATTACTGTAAAGGCTAATAAAGAGATCTTATTAAGCGCAGGTTCGATTGGTAGTCCTCAAATACTTCAAACTTCTGGTGTAGGAGATGTTGTTAAATTAAAAAATTTAGGAATTGAGGTCACAAAAGACTTAAAGGGAGTTGGAAAAAATCTTCAAGATCATTTAATGTTTAGACCGGTATTTAAAGTTAAAAATATCAAAACCTTAAATAAAAAAATTAATAGTATTTTTGGAAAACTTTTAATTGGACTAGAGTATGTTTTCTTAAGGCGGGGGCCAATGACAATGGGAGCAAGTCAATTATGTGGATTTGCTAAAAGTGACGAAACTAGAGAGACACCAAATTTACAGTTTCATATCCAGCCAATAAGCACTGATAAACTTGGTGGTGCTAACCTTCACGACTTTGATGCATTTACTCCAACAGTTGCAAATATTAGGCCAACAAGTAGAGGGGAAATTAATATTATCAGTTCAGATTCAAGAGTAAATCCTAAAATTAAAATGAATTATTTATCAACTGAAGAAGACAGAAAGGTTGCTGCTGATGGAATTAAATTAATTAGAAAAATAGTTATGGAAACAAAAGAATTTAAAAAATATGAGCCCGAGGAATACAGACCGGGTGCTCATATACAAGAAGGTGAAGAAATAGTAAAAGCTTGTAGTCATTATGCACAAACTATTTTTCACCCAGTTGGTACATGTAAAATGGGAGATGATAATGAAGCCGTAGTATCTGATCAATTAAAAGTACATGGAATTCAAAATTTAAGAGTGATTGATGCATCAATTATGCCAAACATAACATCTGGTAATACTAATGCTCCGACCATTATGATTGCCGAAAAGGGTGCTGATATGATAATGAACAGTTGATGTTAACAGAACAGATTCTAATTTTTATTCAAATAATCTTGTTAGATTTAGTACTTGCTGGGGATAATGCAATAATAATTGGAATGGTAGCATCGCAATTCCCTAACGATCAAAGAAAAAAAATTATTTTTTGGGGTATAAGTGCAGCGATCGTACTTAGGATTATATTTACCTTAATTACTGCTTATCTTTTACAAATAACTGGTTTAAGGCTAATTGGGGGTATCCTGCTGTTGTATGTTTGCTACAAACTCTATGTTGATGTTGTAAAAGATGGTTCTAAAAAAGAAGACAGCCCCAATATTGAGAAATCAAGTTTGTTAAAAGCTATAACAACAATAATAATTGCGGATGTTACAATGAGTTTAGATAATGTACTGGCAGTTGCTGGTGCTGCGAAAGATCATTACTTTTTGCTAATATTCGGTTTAGTTTTATCTATTGCTTTAATGGCAGTTGCCGCAAATCTAATTTCAAAGTGGATAAAAAAATATAAATGGATTGCTTGGCTTGGATTAATTGCGATTTTAATTGTTGCTATTGAATTGATTTATACAGATTTAAAGTTATTCATATAATATGTATTTAAAAAAATATAACTTAAAAAATAAATACGCACTAGTTACAGGAGCTGGTAAAGGTTTAGGTAAAGCTTGTTCTATAGCTCTTGCTGAGGCTGGAGCAAACGTTATCATCATAAGTAGAACAGGCAAAGATTTAACATTAGTTTCCAAAATAATTAAAAAACTAAAAGTAAAATGTAAAACTTATACTTGTGATGTTACTAACTATAATCAAGTTAAAAGTGTTATAAATCAAATACCAAAGATTGATATTTTGGTAAATAATGCGGGCACAAATTTTCCAGAACATTTTACAGAGGTGAAAAGATCAAACATGGAATACATGGTAAAGATAAATAATATAGCAGCATTTAATTTAGCTCAACTATGCACTTTAAAAATGATTAAAACGAAAAACAGAAAAAAAATAGGTGGTTCAATAATAAATATGTCTTCTCAAATGGGTCATGTTGGGGGTCCAATTAGAAGTGTCTATAACATGAATAAGCATGGTCTCGAGGGATTGACAAAAGGTATGGCTATTGATCTTGCAAAATATAACATCCGAGTAAATACCATATGCCCTACATTTGTAGTTACCCCTATGACATCAAAATTTTTGAAAAATAAAAAATTTAAAAGAGAGACATTAAACAATATACCTCTTGGACGTTTTGCAGAAATGTCAGAAGTAGCTTCATCTGTTGTTTTTCTAGCTTCAGATGCTGCATCAATGATCACGGGAACCTCTTTATTGGTAGATGGTGGATGGACAGCAAAATAATTAAATACTTTATAATATTTTTTTTTATTTATTTTAATGCTAATGCTGTTGAATTTAAAGGCAAATTTATTCAAGGACACTTTATTGTCGGCAAAACAGAACCAAACTCAATTGTAAAGATAGATAATAAAAAAGTAAAAGTAACAAGTGATGGTTATTTTGTATTTGGATTAGATAGAGACAGAAAGTACGACGTTAAAATAAATATTGAAAACACTAATTACAATAAAAATATTATAAAGAAGGTTCTAAAAAGAAAATATAATATTCAAAGAATTGATGGACTAGATGAAAAAAAGGTTACACCTCCTGAGGAAGTTTATAAAAGAATAAAAAAGGAAAATAATAAAATAGGCCAAGCAAGAGCAATTAATTCTGACCTAATTTTTTTTAAAGATAAATTTATAATGCCTGTCGAAGGAATAATTTCTGGCGTTTATGGTAGTCAAAGAATATTAAATGGAAAACCGCGTTGGCCGCATTATGGAATTGATATTGCAGCTGATAAAGGAACAAAGATTAAATCCTCTGCCACTGGAATTGTTACAATGTCAGAAAACGATTTATATTATACAGGTGGAACAATAATTATGGATCATGGTCATGGTGTTTCAACAATCTACTCTCATCTTGAGGAAGTTATGGTAAATGTTGGAGATCAAATAAATCAAGGAGATATAATAGGTACTGTTGGTTCCACTGGAAGGTCAACAGGTCCCCACTTGGATTTTCGTATTAATTGGTTTCAAACTAGACTTGATCCAATGTCTGTCCTAAAATAAACAAACAATATGTTAAAGAAAAATAAAATTTTTATATTTTTCTCTTTTTTTTTATTTGGAACTTTTATTTACATAATTTTTGGTATTTTTGCTTTTTTTGATTTTAACAAAAATAAAAAAAATTTATTCAAAACTTATGAAGATTTGAATTTTCATATGAAATACTCTGAAAAGCTTCATCATTTAAGAGATTCCAATAGATGGGGGGAAGAAAAAAATGATTATTTATTCTCAACTATTAGCAAAAATAAAAAAGGCAAACTAGTTTTATTACAAGGAGACTCTTGGATGGAACAAGTTCAAGAAATAGATGAATCATTAAAATTATTTCAAGATTTTTCAAAAAAAAATGACATAAACATTATAAATGGTGGTATCACATCTTACGCTCCGACATTAATGAGCTTGCAATATAAATTTTTAAAAACAGATTTTGATATAAACCCTAGTATTGTTATAATTTATGTTGACCAAACAGATATTGGAGATGAAATTTGTAGATATGACCCCTCCAAGAAATATAAAGAAAAAAAAGTCATAGAAGTGAAAAATGAAAGTTTTACAAATAAAATATATGACTATACAAAAATTTATCAATATTCAAATATAGATCTTAATAGTGATTATCCATTAAAGTTTTTTAGACTTTCTAATTTTCAGCTAAAATATTTCTTAATAAGAAATTATAACAGGTTAGGAGAAATTTTAGATGTTGGATGGAAAAATAGAGGTACAGTCAAATGTAGGTTCAAAGAAATACAAAAATACTTATTTAATTTAGATAAAAAATCTAAGAGTTTATTTAGTGAGTCTATAATAAATTATCTCAATATTTTAGAAAAAGATCAAAATATAAGAGATGTATTACTCGTTTCTTTTCCACATAAAAAACATTTGACCAAAGAATACAAAATAAATGTATCAAATTTAATCGAGAATATAATTCAAAATAGAAAGTATATTAAAGTCACACATTTAAATTTTAGCAAGTTTATTTATTCTTATAAGGATGCAGAGAAAATATATTTACAAGGGGACCCAAGTTCTCATCTAAATGAAACATATCACTCAGAATTATTTGTTAAAAAAATTTTAGAGAAATTAAAAGTGCTATTGGAAAGATCTTAAAATCATTAAACTATTTGTCTCTTCATGTCTTC
>CACNHI010000026.1 GCA_902620265.1 uncultured Pelagibacteraceae bacterium
AATGACCAAAAAATTAATGGAGAGATGTTTTTTAAATTTGGTTTAGCGGCTGGGACATATTTTAAAAATTTAAAAAAAAATAAACAAACTGCTGTAATAGCGAAAGATACTAGACTTTCGGGTTATACTTTAGAACCTGCTTTGGTATCTGGATTAACTTCTGCAGGAATGCATGTGTTTACTTTAGGACCATTACCAACAAATGGTTTAGCAATGCTAACAAAAAAAATGAGAGCAAATCTGGGTATCATGATAACTGCTTCACATAATCCTTATGATGATAATGGTTTAAAATTATTTGGACCAGATGGACTAAAGTTATCAGATAAAATAGAGAAAAAAATAGAAAAGCTTATTGACTCAAAAATAATAAAAAATTTAACTTTTCCAAAAAATTTAGGCCGAGTAAAAAGATTGGAAAACGCAACTGAAGCATATATAAATATTGTAAGAAAAAATTTTCCAAAAGACTTTAGTTTAAAAGGCTTAAAGATCGCTATAGATTGTGCAAATGGAGCAGGCTATAAATCTGCACCTAAATTACTTAAATCTCTTGGGGCAAAACTTTACAGTATCGGAGTTTCACCAAATGGATTAAACATAAATGATAAATGTGGGTCAACTTTCCCAAACAAAATAAAAAGGCTAGTTTCTAAGAAAAAAGTAGATTTAGGAATATCCTTAGATGGCGATGCTGATAGAATAATCGTTTGTGATGAAAATGCCAAAATTATTGATGGAGATCAAATTATTGCAATGTTAGCAAAACGATGGAAAAGAAAAAAAATTTTAAAAGGTGGTGTTGTAGGTACCTTAATGTCAAATTTTGGATTGGAAAATTTTTTTAAAGAAAATAATATAAAATTTTTGAGAGCAAATGTTGGAGATAGATTTGTTAAAGAAAAAATGCAAAATAACAGATTTAACCTTGGTGGAGAACAGTCTGGACATATTATATTGGGTAAATTTGCAACTACGGGTGATGGATTATTAGTTGCTCTAGAAATTCTTTTTTCGATGAGGAAAGGTAAAAAAGCAAGTCATTTATTTAATAACTTTATTCCCACCCCTCAAGTTTTGGAAAATATTACAGTAAGAGATAAAAATATTATCAACTTACCAAGATGCAAAAAAGCAATAATTAAATCGATTAAGCTATTAAAAAACAATGGAAGAATATTAGTTAGAAAATCTGGCACAGAACCAAAGATCAGAATTATGGTTGAAACAAATACAAAAGAACTACTATTAAAATGTATTAATATTGTAAAAAGGTCGTTAATTAGTTGAAAATAAATTCAAAATTATTGATAATTGCTGGATCTGACTCATCTGGTGGAGCTGGAATTCAAGCTGATATAAAAACTATGACCTCTTTAGGGTCATATGCGATGACGGCAATAACCGCATTAACAGCACAAAATACTACTGGCGTATCTTCTATAATAAAGGTTCCTTGCAAAGAAATCTCCAGACAAATTGAACATACTTCAAAAGATATTAAGCCTGATGCAATCAAAATAGGAATGTTATATTCTGCAGAGGTAATAGATGCAGTTCTTAAATCATTAAAAAAAATTAAAGCTAAAAAAATAATTTTTGATCCAGTTATGGTTACTACAAGTGGAGCAAAATTGATTAATCAAAAAGCTATAACAAGAATAAGAAAAAATTTAATTAAAAATGTTGAATTAATAACACCAAATATTCCAGAGGCAGAAATTCTTTCTAAAATTAAAATTAGATCTGTTGATGATATGATTTATGCTGCACAAAAAATGATAGATATGGGAGCAAAAAATGTTCTTTTAAAAGGAGGGCATCTACAAGGAAAAATCATAACTGATATATTTTTAAATAAGAAAGAAGTAAAAAGGTTTATTAATAAAAAAATAAAAACGAAGAATCTACATGGTACAGGTTGTTCACTTTCTAGTGCAATTGCTACATACTTTTCGTGTGGAAAAACACTAAAGAAATCTTGTGAGTTAGCAATTAATTATGTTAACCATTCAATAAGAAGTAGCCCAAATTATGGAAAAGGAAATGGTCCTATAAATCACTTGATAAGTTTTAAATTAAATAAAAAATATTTATGAAAAATGTAGCAGTAATTGGATCACAATGGGGAGATGAAGGAAAAGGAAAGATAGTTGATTGGCTCTCTAGTGAGGCTGATGTTGTTATAAGATTCCAAGGGGGACATAACGCAGGGCATACACTAGTTATTGATGGGATTACATATAAGCTAAGACTACTTCCTTCAGGGATAGTTAGAAAAAATAAAATTTCTATAATTGGAAATGGAGTAGTAATAGATCCATGGGCGCTGCTTGATGAGATAGAGGAGATAAAGTCCAAAGGTGTTAATATTACTGTTGAAAATTTAATCATATCTGAGTCTGCAAATCTAATTTTACCATTTCATAAAGAAATGGACGAAATAAGAGAAGATGCAGCTGGCAAGGCAAAAATTGGAACTACCAGAAGAGGAATTGGCCCTGCTTATGAAGATAAGGTAGGAAGAAGATCAATAAGAGTAATGGATCTAATTTCAGAAAAAAATCTTAATCAAAGGCTTGAAACCGTACTTTTGCATCATAACGCTATTAGAAAAGGTCTAGGTAAAAATGTTTTTAAAAAAGATAAACTCAAAGAAGATTTATTGAAAATCGCACCAGAAATTTTAAAATTTTCAAAACCAGTATGGAAAAAAATTTATGAATTTAAAAAACAGAATAAAAAAATACTATTTGAAGGAGCGCAAGGAATATTATTGGATGTAGATCATGGAACTTATCCTTTTGTGACATCATCAAATACTGTGGCCTCCGCCGCAGCAACTGGTTCAGGATGTGGACCAAATTCTATCAATTATGTTTTAGGAATTACAAAGGCTTACACAACAAGAGTAGGCGAAGGACCGTTTCCAACGGAACTGAAAAATAATATTGGAGAGATGCTAGGAACAAGAGGAAAAGAATTCGGAACTGTGACTAGTCGAAAAAGACGGTGTGGTTGGTTTGATGGGGTTTTAGTTAGACAAACAATAAAAATTTCAGGAATTGATGGTATTGCTCTAACAAAACTAGATGTTTTGGATGAATTAGATGAAATAAAAATATGTGTTGCCTATGAAATTGATGGAAAACAATTAGACTATCTTCCTGCAGCAGTAGAAGATCAATTAAAAGTAAAACCAATTTATAAATCTTTTAAGGGATGGAAATCTCAAACTAAAGGAATTAGAGAATTTGATGATTTACCAGAAAACGCTAAAACTTACATCAAAGAGCTAGAAAAGTTTATTGAGGCTAAAATCTCAAGTATTTCCACAAGTCCAGAAAGAAATGATACTATTTTAATAGTAGATCCATTTAAAATTTAATTGGCTGGTAAAAGATTTTTTGATCTAGCAGAATTTAACATATGTTTCTGCAATTTCTCAAAAGCCTTATTTTCAATTTGTCTGATTCTTTCTCTACTAATTTTAAATTTCTTACTAAGATCCTCTAAAGTTTCTGGTTCATCATTTAATCTTCTTGCGTATAAAATTTGTTTTTCTCTATCATTAAGAATTTTAATTGAATCTTGTAAAAGATCTTTTCTTTGCTCCATTTCCTCTTGTTGAGCAAATTTAAGTTCCTGATCCATATCATTGTCTACTACCCAGTCTTGCCACTCATCCCCATCTTCGCCTATCGGCGCATTTAAAGATTGTTCTCGACCTGATAATCTTCTGTTCATTGATACAACTTCATCTTCAGACACATTTAATTTTTCAGCAATATCCTTAACATGTTCATCTCTTAGATCACCTTCAGTCCTAGGTGCAATTTGATTTTTTAATTTTTTTAAATTAAAAAATAATTTTTTTTGTGCTGTTGTAGTTCCGATCTTAACCAAGCTCCAAGATCTAAGAATATATTCTTGTATAGATGCTTTAATCCACCACATTGCGTATGTTGCTAATCTGAAACCTTTTTCTGGCTCAAACTTTTTTACAGCTTGCATAAGTCCAACATTTCCCTCTGATATAATTTCATTAAGTGGCAAACCGTAACCTTTGTACCCCATTGCAATTTTTGCAACTAATCTTAAATGACTGGTAACTAATTTTTCTGCTGATTTTATGTTTCCAGTTGATTTCCAATTTTTTGCCAACATGTACTCCTCCTCAGCATCAAGCATTGGAAATTTTTTTATTTGATCTAAATAGGCAGTGAGACCACCTTCATTAGATAGTGCAGGAAATTTCATAGATGTCGAACTCATAGAAGTATTTATTTAATAAAATTTTCCAATTTTACAATGGTTTTATTTACTAGCATTTTTAAGCTTTTTAATCACTAATTCCAAATCTTTTGGCAATTTAGATGTAAACTCTAATTCTTGACCAGTTCTTGGATGAACAAAGCCAATATTTTTTGCATGCAAAAATTGTCTATCTAACTCAATGAGGGTTTTTTCAAGCTGTGAGTCTATATTTTTAATTTTTTTAAACCTTTTTTTGTATTTTTTATCTCCCAAAATATTATTTCCTTTGAATGTCATATGTACTCTTATTTGATGTGTGCGACCTGTTTCAAGTTTACACTCAACTAAGCTAAATGTCGGTATTTTCTTATTTTCAAAAACATTTAAAGTATTGTAATTCGTTATTGCTCTTTTTCCTTTTGACATACTTACTTCCATTAATTGTCTGTTCTTAGAACTTCTTTTGATATAAGTTTCGATTTTACCTTTTTGAGGCCTTAGTTTTCCCCATATTAAAGCCTGGTAAATTCTTTTGATAGTGTGGTTGTTAAATTGGTTTGATAAATTTTCGTGGGACATATTATTTTTTGCTATTAATATTAAACCAGAGGTATCTTTATCTAATCTATGAACAATTCCAGGTCTTAGCTCATCACCAATATTTGAGAGTTTTTTATTATAATTTATTAACGCATTTACAATTGTATTGTCATAATTACCTGGGCCCGGATGAATTGATATTCCTGCGTCTTTATTGATGACCAATAAATCCTCGTCCTCAAAAATGATATCTAATTTATATTTATAAGGTTTTAAGGATAATTGTTTAGGTTCAGGTATTTCTAATATTATTGAATCACTAATAGTAATTTTTTTCGATGGATCTTTAATTACTTTTTGATTTATTTTTAATTTAGAATTAATAATTAAATTTTTTATTCTTGTTCTACTTAATGTAGGCTCTTTGTCGGCAATAAATTGATCTACTCTCCGATTATCCTCTACTTTATCTACAATTAAGTTAATGATATTTTTCATAGATTATAATATTAATACTATATGCGCTTGTAGCTCAACTGGATAGAGCGCCAGATTTCGGCTCTGGAGGTTCAGGGTTCGACTCCTTGCAGGCGCACCAAATTATTCACCTATATTTATTAAAGATCCTTTTTTTCTGGCTTGACTGAAAGAGTAATAAAATAGAGAGATACCTATAAATAAATAAATTGCATTTAAGATAAACGCATTTTTAATATTGGAATAATTTACTACCTGATTTACAAGTATAGACCTAGCTTCTTCAAAAATATAAACTAACGGCAATCCTTTCGCAACATTTTGAAAAAAGTCAGGTAAAATCTCAATTGGGTAATAAATGCATCCAAGAGGTGCAAGTAAAAATAAAGATGACCATGCAATATTTTCAAAAGCTGGTCCATATCTTAAAAGTCCAGATGAAACAAAAAGACCTAATGTGATTCCAAATATATATAAACTTAAAAATAAAAAAAATAATGGAATTCCCAGGTTCAAAATTGATATTCCAAATAAAGGACTTGTGATTAATATTGCGGGAACCAAGCCAATTAATGTTCTAATTAATGCAGTACCCACCAACGCAGTGATGATTTCACTTATACGCATTGGAGCAATAAACAAATTTGTAAAGTTTCTGCTCCAGATTTCTTCCAAAAATAGCATGTTAAAACTGATACTTGATCTAAATAAAAAATCGTAAAGAATAGCGCAAGTCAAAATAACTCCTACAGTGTTGTTGTAATAATCACTATATGTTGTGAAAAACTTTGAAATAAATCCCCATAAAATAATTTGTATAGTTGGCCAGTATATTAGATCTAGAATTCTAGGAAGAGAACTTTTAATTAAAAAAAAATGTCTTAAAAATAATCCAATTATTCTATTTAAGCTCATGATTATTCCTATTAAGTTTTAAAAATACTTCTTCCAGATTTCTTTTACCATGCTTTTTAATAAGTTCGTCAGGTGTACCTTTATCTATAATTACTCCATTATTCATCATCAAAACATTTTTACAAAGTCTTTTGACTTCATCCATATTATGGGAAGCTAACAAGATTGACATTTTTTTTTCTTTCGAAATTTTTTCAATAAAGGATCTTACAAAGTCTCCTGTTTCAGGATCTAAAGATGCAGTTGGTTCATCTAAAAATAATATGGATGGTTCGTTAATCAATGCTTTAGCTAAGCTTACTCTATTTTTTTGTCCAGATGAAAGTACTCCAGTTTTTTTATTTATAAATTCTTCTAACCTTAGTTTTTCAGATAAATATTTTATTCTTTCAGAGATGAATTTTACACCGTATAATTTTCCATAAACTATTAAATTTTCTTTAACTGAGAGTTTTTTTGGCAACTCAATGTATGGCGAGATAAAATTCATTTTATGAAGTAAAGATATTCTATTTTTTTCAATGTCTAGACCATGAATAACAACTCTTCCATTTGAAGGTTTTAACAACCCTAACATCATAGCAATTGTGGTAGTCTTTCCGCAGCCATTCGGTCCAAGTAGTCCTAAAATTTCATTCTCGTTGATTGTAAAACTAATTTCTTTAACAGCCTCTTTTTTAAAATAATTTTTTGATAAATTTTCTACAATTACCGATTTTTGCATGATTTATCTTTTTGATGCTCTTTTTAACCTATCGTTTATTGTTTGACCTATTCCGATGTTAGGAATTTTTTCAATTGCAATTTTTCTAAATTTTAATCTTTTAATATTTCTAAGCGTTTTATACAATTTTTTTCCAGCTTCTCTTAAATTTTTGTTTTTTGATAAATAAAAATAATTCTTATCAAATTCCTTCCTTTTTTGGATTAATACAAATGCCTCATCTGTGTAATTTTTTTTTGCGTTTAGCCTTATCGGAATTCCTGGTGAATAATGAAATTTAGACTGCCCTGGGACTTTTGTTGATTTATTTTTTGTATAATATAACTTTCTTTTTAGGACTTTGCTTATTTTTTTTATGTCTAGACCACCTAATCTTAAAACCTTTGGTTTGTTTATTAAATTTATTATAGTAGATTCTAAACCAACCTTTGAATTACCACCATCCAAAATAAATTTTATTTTATTTCCAAATTCCTCTTCGACATCTTTTTTTGAAACTGGACTTAGTTGCGTATAAATATTTGCACTAGGTGCTGCTAAGGGATATCTTAAATATGAAAGTAAATTTCTGGTTACCGAATTTTTTGGGAATCTTACTGCTAAGGTTTTTTTTCCATTCGTCACATTTTTTGAAATTTTACTTTCTCTTCTTAATTTTAAAACAAACGTTAAAGGACCTGGGCAAAACCTACTGTATAACTTTTGAAAATTACTATTTATTTCGCAATCTTTTCTCAAATCTTTAACTCTAGAGTAATGTACTATTAAAGGATTGGATTTTGGTCTTTTTTTTAGTTTGAAAATTTTTGAAGTAGCTTGATTGGAATATGCATTAGCAGCAAGTCCATACACAGTTTCAGTAGGTATTGCTACGCAATGATTTCTGTCTAATAAATATTTAGCTTTTTTAATATTTGAAAGATCTTTTTTCATGTAATATTAACAACTTTTATATGAAAGTTAAAAATTTGCCAGATGATATTAAAAATAAATCTCTTAATGAGTTAACGGATTTAGCAAATAATATTATCGAAAAACTGGAGGATAAAAACACTCTTGAAGGATCAGTAGAAGAGTATCAAAAATTAATTAAATTAAATTTATTAATTGAAAAGGAATTTCAGAAAGCCTCCAAAGAATTATCTCAATCAACTAGGGAGAAAATACAAAAAGTTCTAAAAAAAAATGAAAAAAAAACTAAATAAAATTGCGAAAGATACAAATTTATTTCTTAAAAAATTTATATTAAACCAAAAAAAAACAGATTTATTGATTCCAATAAAATATGGGTTATTACCAGGAGGAAAAAAAATAAGATCAAAACTAATCGTTGATGTTGGAAAAATTTTTAATATTGAATATAAAAAATTAATTCAAATTGGTGCAGCGGTTGAATGCATCCATGCTTACTCCTTAATTCATGATGATCTCCCCTGTATGGATAATGATAGGTTGAGAAGAGGAAAATTATCTACTCATGCAAAGTTTGGAGAGTCCACTGCTATTCTAGCAGGTAACTCATTACTAACTATTGCGTTTGAAATTCTGAGCCAACCGTCTTTAAAAATAGACTATAAATCAAAAATAAAATTAATAAGCCTCTTATCTAAGAGTGCAGGACATACAGGAATAGCTGGTGGTCAGTACTATGACTTAAAGTTTGAAAAAAAGAGGAAATCATTAAAAAAAATCGTCAATATGCAGATTAATAAGACAGGAAAGCTGTTTAGCTTTTGTTGTATGGTACCCGTTATATTATCGAAAAAAAACAAATATTTAAAATTATTTAATTCTATAGGTTCAAAAATAGGATTACTATTTCAAATTGCAGATGACTTAATAGACTATTCTGGATCTACGAAAAAAGCTGGTAAAAAAACAAGAAAAGATTCGA
>CACNHI010000027.1 GCA_902620265.1 uncultured Pelagibacteraceae bacterium
TCCATTCTAATTAGTTTCTTTTCTTAATTGCTCAATTTTAATCTTTTTTTGAAGCCCTCTATTTTTATCATACAAAAGTTTGAACTTTATTTTTTTATTAATTTTAACTTGTATACTCTTAGCATTTCTTACTTCAATATTATCTGCAACAGCGCTTATAGGTCTTTTTAAGGTGTTAAGATTCTTTATTAACACAATCAGTTTATCATTGATAATTTTGCCTTTCCATCTTCTTGGTCTGAAAGGACTAATCGGAGCTATAGATAACTTTTTTGAATTTAAACTTAATATTGGGCCTCTTACAGATAAATTATATGCCGTACTTCCAGCAGGTGTTGAAACTAATACTCCATCCGAAATTAATTTTTTCATTATTATTTTTGATCCTACTTTAATAAAAACAGAAGCAGCCTGCCTACTTTGTCTTAAAATTGATACTTCATTGATAGCTAAAAATTTTTTTGTAGATCCTTGCTTATTTGTTACTTTCATCTCTAATGGAGAGATAGTAATTAAATTTGCTTTATTTACATTATAAATAATTTTTTTTGATGAAAATTTATTCATCAAAAATCCATAATCACCAGAGTTAATGCCATAAAAGTATTTTGGAGAATGCTTATTTTTTTTAAGAGTTTTCAGCATGAAGCCATCTCCTCCAATTACAATATTTAAATTTTTCAATTTGAATTTAGATAATTTGTTTTTAATTAAAGATTTAATTCTTAAAGATTTTTTATTGGTATCTGAAATTATTTGGGGTTTCGACATTTAGTGGTGCCCTCGGCCAGACTCGAACTGGCACTCCCAAAAGGGCAAGGATTTTAAGTCCTTTGTGTCTACCAATTTCACCACGAGGGCATTAATGAATTTCATGAGTATTTATGCTAATATTTATAATTGAACAAGAGGAATAAGTAAATTTTTTTTATTTTATAATACCATCTATTTAGTTTCTAGTCTGTTTCTAGTTTAGCAAAATTTATTATTCATATTTTCCAATAAAAATAATCTATCAATTTCTAAAATTATAGGATTATAAGGGATTAAGACTATTAGGGACTACCAGAGACTAACTAAATTGTGAATCCTCTGCCTTTTAAGTCCTTTGTGTCTACCAATTTCACCACGAGGGCATGAGTTAATTTCATGAGTGTTTATGCCAATATTTATAATTGAACAAGATGAATAAGTAAATTTTTTTTATTTTATCTCTCCATGTTCTAGTCTAGTTCTAGTTATCCCATATTATCCTATAGAGTTTTAGTTAAATTTACTAAAATGTATTTACAATTTCTAGGGTTGCACCATATTCAGGTATTTGACTCATTAAGCTATAATTCGAACTCATTCTGATATCAAAACCATTTAAATCTCTCTTATAACTCAAAGATGCATTGTCATTATCTAAAGTCATAGCATATTCAGTGTCATCTGTTGGTATATAACCAAATCCTAAATATAAAGTATCGCTATGAGAATTATCACTTTGATTTCTCTCATAGATAGTCATTACAGAAAAACCATTATCAGTTACTAAATCAAATCCAATATTTGCTATTAAGTTTTTAGAATCTTGATCAATTGATTTTGTATATACTGTAGTTTCCGATAGGTAACGATAAGTAGCATCTGAAGACGGACTAAAATCTACTCCTAGCTCTAATCCACCATTTGGTTTAAAAGTAAAAGAATTAAAATTTATAACATCACTTAAGGTAAAACCAGTAGATATCATTCCAGTTTCAATTGTTTGAGCTTTGTAAAATAAGGCTGCAGGACCTTTTTCTCTATATTTGGATAATTCTGTATAGCTTAAATCAATTCTTAAATTAGGAGTAATATTAAAATCTTCTTTTTTATATGTTGTTAAGTAGTTAAGTGAACCAAATATTTGTGCACCATCTCTCTCTCCTGTTCTAGTACTTCCTCCCCCTTTTCTAACATGATCAGTCTTTAAAGTGCTCACTCCAAGAATACCTTCAGTAAATTTTTCATCATCATGAGGAAAAGTTCCATAAACAGATAAACTAAAAGACTCAGTATCTAAATTAGTCCCAGATGTGCCTACATCAACATTATCATTACCAAATCTAAGAGCATAACCGTATAATCTATTTTTGCTTATCTTTTTGTCCATTCCAAGTGTAATACCCTTGGTATTAATTTTTTTAGATGATGAAGTAGATGTATCTCCAGTTCTGCCAATACTTACACTACCCTCACTCCAAAATGACCAATCATCTGATAATTTGTCTAGAACTTCATTTGTTTTATTTGATATAGGAATAATGTTAGAAAGCGATGCAACCATTGAATTAGAAAAGTTTAATCTAATATTTTGGTTACTTAATTGATCATTGGCTCTATGTCTTCTTAACCAATACATTCGGTTAAGAACTGGTGTACTTGCTTGGATAGCAATTTGCTTTGCTGTTGCAGTTTGAGACTCGATTGAGCTTAAAATATCTTTACCTTCATCAGAAGTAGTTATTGGATCATCACATGCACCATCGATAATGCTCCAATTACAAGTTAAATCAAATTCATAAACTTCTGCATCCTGATCAATTACAAACATTTTACTTCCGTCAGAATTAAATGCTGTTTCTCTTGCATTTCCTAAGCCGCTGTAGTTAGATAAATCAAGAGTTCCCTCAAGTGATAGAGTGGAGGTATCAAAAGCTGTTGTTAGTTTATATTGATTAATTAAATTATCTTCATCGTCAGTTGTATACATTTTAGTACCATCGTAATTAAAGACAATTCCGTCTATATAACTGTGATCAGAACTTAGGTCTTCAGTATTAATATGAGTAACTCCTGATGTAATGACAAATGGGGTATCAAGTGTGTATTCATTTATTTCACCAACATTGCTATTATCTTTGCCGTTTCCAGTAACAAACATTTTAGTTCCATCATTATTAAACGCAACTGAGGTCACTCTTTTTTCTTCCAAGTTTGTATTATAACTTTGACCTACATTATAAGTAGTGCTTGCAGTATCAATGTCATATGGTGTAGTTAACGTCCATTCAATAATAGTTTTATGATGATCAGCAATAAACATTTTTGTACCATCGTTATTGAACACAACTTGCATAGCTCCATGCATTTCAGTTGCTGAACCAGTATATGTACCTACATCTAAGCTGGTACGTAAGGTTGCAGTAGAAATATTGTAAGCTGTTGTTAAATCATACTCGTAAACCTTATCTCCTTTTGCTGTTGACTTTGGGGCCACTGCCTTCGTAGATGATGTATACATTTTGGTTCCATCGTTATTAAAAGTTAATGCCATATTATTGTAGTCAGTAGCTATAGTTACTTGTTCAACTGCTTTACTTCGCACAACAGTTGGCTCCGCTATAGCTTTAGAAAAAGATAAAGCTAAAAAAAATACAATGTAATAAATTTTATAAATATTTTTCACAACAATTAATCATTAATAAATCTATCTTAATATATTTATCTCACCAGGTTCTAGCCTAGTTCTAGTTTGACAAAATTTATTATTCATATTTTCCAATGAAAATAAATGGAGGTTTTATAAAAATGTAGGATTTTATGGGATTTGAGACTGAATGAGACTATGAGAGACTATGAAATAACCCTACCCTATGTTTTTTAAGTCCTTTGTGTCTACCAATTTCACCACGAGGGCATGAGTTATTTTCATGAGTCTTTATGCCATTATTTATAATTGAACAAGTTGAATAAGTAAATTTTTTTATTTTATCTCCACAGATCCTAGGCAGATACTACTACTAAAATTACTTTTCTAATACAAATGGATTTTTGTAGAGTTCAAAATCAAAATTTTTTGATTGTAAATCTATTTTTTGATTAAAAAATTTATCAATTACTTTATCATTAAACTCTTTTTTTGTTGAATACCTAATTTTTTTTTCTTTTATTTGCTCTTCAGGTTTAATCTCAAAAATTGATTCATCTTTAATTCGTTCACAAATAGATTTAAATGCTGACATAACAGTAGACATTGTATATTCAAATGGATTTAGCTTTAAATTTGATAAAGCATGATAAAGTATTGGTCCACTATCTAAGCCCTTGGTTAACATATGTATTGTTGCTCCAACTAAGTGAGGGTTGTTATCATAAAGAGCCCAAAAATTACAATCAGCCCCAAGATAATATGGCGATAAACCCATGTGTATATTTATTGCTTTATTTTTAATTAAAAAATCAACTAAATCACCTTTGATATAGCTACACCCATAAGTGATATAAATATCGCTAGATAAAAATTCTTCTAGATAATTCAAAGAACAATTATTTAAATCATTCATTTGCAAGGGCAAAATATTTATGTTTTTATTTTTTCCATTTATTTTTGATTTTTTAAAAAATTTTTCTTGAGCGCTTATTACATTTTTAAAATATTTATTCATATTATTTGAAACTGCATATTCACCATTAAGAACACCAGTAAAGATTGTTGTGCTTTCTTGAATTACAAATAATTCATCACATAAATCAGAGAGTAAATTGACTAAAAAATTATGTCGATTGTGGTTGCCTGTAAATAAAGTTATTTTCATATATTCATCATTTTAATTACTAGAGGATGATCTATTCTTGGAACTTGAAAAGAAAAATTTTTTTTTCTTTTTTCAAAAATTTCTTTAGTATTTCCATATGCAGCAAAACCCAAATTTATATCTAAATTTTCTAAAACTTTAAAAGTATTTGCATTATAACTACCACAGGGATGTGACATAGTTTTAATTTCATTATTATTTTTTAAAATTTTTTCTAATATAGATTTACATTTTTTATATTCTTTAAATTGATTTTTAAATGAAAGTTTTTTGATATCTGTGTGATGCGAATGTGAATGAAGTCCAATAAAATGATCTTTCTTATATAATTCAATTATATTTTTTTTATTCATATAGAGATTTTTTAAATGTTCTTGAGGGGTAAAATTTTTTAATAAAAACATCTTTTTCATAATAATGTTATATTTATCATCACTTAAGTAATCATCCCTTACCAGCCTAAATTTAATATCATTAAGTGAAAAGTAAGAATGTTGTTTTTTCCATAACTCCATTTTATTTTTTTTCTTACGGTAAAAAGTATTTAAATCTTTGTTAAGAATTTCAAAAAATAAATTATAAAAATCATCTATATTTTTAAAATATTTATTTCTAAAATATCGATAAAGTTCCAGTAAACACTTTTTTTGAGTAAAGTTTGATGTAAATATAAAAAAAAATGCTTTAATTTTATATTCGTCTAGAATAGGTGTAGCGATATCAAACTGTGATTTTATTCCATCATCAAAAGTCAAACAGATATGATTTTTTCTAAGTAAATTTTTTTTAAATTTGTCGTAATATTCATCAGCATTAAGAATATTTTTTCTACCAACGAATTTTATCAACTTTATTAAGTCAGTTTTACTTAAAGATCCCTGACTTTTTGGGTGTAATTTATTATCGTGAAAATGGTGGAATATTATTCCATGACTAAACTTATTTTTATTAAAATAATTCATATATTATTCATAAATCACCATGAGAAATAAGTAAATTTTTTTTATTTAATCTCTTTAATTACTAGTTTGGTTCTAGTTACCTCTTAATCTACAGGATGATGTTTTAACAAACCCAGAACCACAATCCCTAAAAGTTTTTTCATTAAGAAGCAATATATTTAATTAAATAATAAAGGATGCCAGTAATCACTGTTGCATAAATAAAACCTACGCTAAAAAGTTTAATAATTTTTTTATAACTTTTATAGTTAGATCTTAAATAAACATAAATTAATGTATATATTCCAACAATTGCTATACTAAGTAAAATGTCTGTAGGGTTCATAATGTATATCTTATTTGATTTATTCAAATTAATAAATTATGAAAAGTATAAATTATGTTTTTTTTTACATAACTTTAATTTAACTAATTGTTTAAGATATCTATACTTTTGGGCTTTAGAATAACTTGTTTGAGACTTTAATAGATCTGATGTCACAACGGTTTTTTTTTTGTAAATTTTACTTAAAACTTCTAATTGGTAAGTATTAATGTTTAATAAGCTTTTCTTATCTAGAACAGGCAGTTTATCAATTTCAATTAGAATTTTTTTAAAAATTTGTTTCATTTTTTTAATTATTTATATATTACCATTTTTTTTAGAAATTTTAAAACATAAAAAAGGATTAGAGCTCCAATTAAATCTCCAATTATATATTGTAAAAATTGAGCACCAATTTCCCAATCGTCAAAACTTAAATAATAAATAGTATTAGAAAAAAAACTATTAATAATTGATGATAATACTGAAACAAATAGTATAGTTTTTAATTTAATTGATTTAATTTTTAGAGAATTAATTTTTAATATAAATAATGCTAGCAGAACACAAAATGAACTTCCAATAGAAGTTAATAAAATTATAATTATAATTTCTAAATTAAATATATCTAAAATTTCTATACCTGTGCCATTTGCAAATGAGTGAATATATATTCCTGAAACAACATGGCCAAAAAAAAGTCCAGGTATGATTTTTCTTCCACCTATTAAAGTAGCTAAAACCCTTAGTCCATGGGGTAAGTAGAGAAACGAAGCAGCAAGAGCCATGGTTGAGTTTTGAATTAGATCAAAAAAGATTCTTTGAATCAAAAAAAGAATTAAAAATAATGAAAATACTAAAATATTTGGATTTATTCTTTTTAATAATACAAGCATATTCAAACTGTTAATATTTGTTTAAAACAAGCAAATGCATAATTTGTATAACTGTTATCACCAAGATTCATATTAAAGTATGTTTAATGTCAATAGTTAGGCTAATATGGCCTATTTAGTTAATAAATTGTTATAAATTTTGTTAAATTTTTACTCTTTTGAGTTGTCAATTGTTAAATTATCATATATGAGACTATCATATATGATATAATCTTTTATGATATTGTTAAATTTAAAATTGGGAGACAAAATGAGAAAAATAATATTATTTATTATTGCTATATCTTCATTATTTGTATTGCCTGTTCAAGCTGTAGACAAAAGTATTGGACTTTCGTTAGCTTACTCAACGGTAGATACTAAAGTTACTGATGATATTGATAGCAATGGTACTATTGATACAACAAAAAACATTAGTAATGATATAGGTATCCCTTCTTTGTTCCTAGAGCTTACAAATCAGGTTGGCGGAGCTAATTTATCGGTTGGTATAGATTGGATCCCTATTTCTGCAGAGTTTGATAGCAGATCAACTACACAGAGCTCATTAAAAGCTGCTGGTGATGGTGCTGCTACTTCGGGCACTAACAAAGGTACGGTTGATGTAAGTAATCATTTAACTGCTTATGTTAGACTTGGAACTCAAGTGACATCCGATACAGAATTTTATCTAGTAGCTGGTATTGCACAAGCTGATGTAGAAGCTGACGTACAATCTGTTTCGTCTACAAATAAAAAAGTTGATTTAGATTTAGATGCTGAAAAATTAGGAGTAGGTATTAAAAGAGACTTAGGTGGTTCTTTTCTTAAGTTAGAATACGCCGAGGTTGATTATGATCCTATTTCTGTAACTACGTCAAACAATACTAAAGTAACTGGTGACATAGATACTAAAAATATCACTCTTTCAGTTGGTAGATCATTCTAATAAATTTTAGTTCAAAAATAAAAAAAAAGCCCTCTTACGTAGAGGGCTTTTTTTTAATCAACAATAAGTGTATCTTTTGATCCTCCGCCCTGAGAACTGTTTACAATCGTACTTCCCTTTCTCAATGCAACTCGTGTTAATCCGCCTGTTGTGACGTAATTTGTCTTACCGGTTAATATGAATGGTCTTAGATCTAAGTGACGTGGTTCTATATCATTTTCTGTAATTGTTGGAGCGGTAGACAAAATTTCTAATGGTTGAGCAATAAATTCTCTAGGATTTTTTTTTATTTTGTTTATCGTCTCTTCTATTTCTTTTTTTGGTGCCTTTGGTCCAATCATTATTCCATACCCTCCTGAAGCATTAGCAGGTTTAACAACTAATTTTGAGATATTTTCGATCACATACTTTCTTTGAACTTCATCATGACATAAATAAGTTTCTACCTGATCTAAAATAGGTTGTTCACCTAAGTAATACGTAATCATTTTATTTACATATGAATAAACAACCTTATCATCTGCAATACCTGTACCAATAGCATTTACAATACCAACATTTTTTTTTAACCAGCACTTAAATAAACCGGGTACACCAATTAAAGAGTCTTTGTAAAAGGCTTTTGGGTCTAAAAAATTGTCGTCTAGTCTTCTGTATATACAATCAACTTTTAGGGGACCCTTAACCGTTTTCATGAAAACATTATCATTTTCGACAAAGAGATCTTTTCCTTCCACTAAAGCTATACCCATTTGGTCAGCTAAAAATTCATGTTCGAAATAAGCGGAGTTATATACACCTGGTGTTAAAAGAACCATATGTGGATTAGATGTTTTTTTTGGAATACACTCTATCATACAATTGTAAAGTTTATTTGTGTACTGGTGTATGGAAGCAACTTTATACCTGGTGAATAATTCAGGAAAAACATCTCGCATGACCATCCTGTTTTCTAACATATATGAAACGCCAGATGGAACTCTTAGGTTATCTTCTAAAACTAAATAGTCGCCAGATTTATTTCTAATCAAATCTATACCTGAAATATTAGACCAGGCTTTATATTTTGGAGAAAATCCTTCACACTCCTTTACATAGTATGGAGATTTATAAATTATATCTTTTGGAACTATATTATCCTTAAAAA
>CACNHI010000028.1 GCA_902620265.1 uncultured Pelagibacteraceae bacterium
TTACCTCTTTCTCTTCTGCAGCGAGTAAATCTGCTCTGTTATTTTTTCTGTAAATATCGATTGATTCGTTTCTTTGTTTAATCATTTTTTTGATTAGTTGTTTGACGTCATTATCGTCAGTCTCTTTTTTTTTTGAACCAGATCTGTTAGAAATTTCTAAATCTTTAATACCAGATAATATTAACCTATAAGTTGATATTTCAATTTTATCTTTTGATTTTAAGGACTTTTCGTAATCAGTTTCTATTTTAGATTTTAGTGACATAACATTTATCTTATACAAAATTTTTTAAAGAGAAAATCGTATTTTGAGAAAAAATTATATTACATCTGTTGCGGAAAAATAGGTTTTATTGTATTAACCTTTAACTCATGAGTTGTAATTGAAAAAAAAACATAAAATTAATTCCAACAAAAAATCAAAATTATCAACTGGTATTTTAGTTCTTGAAAACGGGCAAGCATTTAAAGGCATAGGCCTTGGCCATGAGGGAGAGGCTACAGGTGAAGTCTGTTTCAATACTTCAATAAGTGGATACCAGGAAATAATTTCTGACCCCTCTTATTCAGGACAAATAATTAATTTTACATTTCCTCACATTGGAAACGTAGGTACCAATCATGAAGATCTTGAATCTGATAAAATATGGACAAAAGGGGTAATATTTAATGCTGAAATAACAGATCCCTCAAATTACAGATCATTACAAAATCTAGATTTATGGCTAAAAAAAAATAAGATTGTTGGTTTAACTGGTATTGATACTAGAAGTTTGACAAATTTTATTAGAGACAAAGGTGCACCAAAAGGAACTATAAAAAAAAGTAAAAGTGGAAAGTTCAATATAAAAAAACTCTTAAATCAATCTAAAAAATGGCATGGTTTAAATGGTTTAGATTTAGCTAAAAATGTATCAACTAGATCAACATATAACTGGAATAATTTAAAAACTTGGAAAAAAGAGGTAGGATTTGAAAAAAATAAAAAAATTAGTTTTAATATTGTTGCAATAGATTACGGAATAAAAAAAAATATTTTAAGATATTTTTCAAATCATAATTGCAAGATCACAATAGTTCCATGTGATACAAGTATTGATAAAATAACTAAATTAAATCCAGATGGAGTTTTTTTGTCTAATGGTCCGGGCGATCCTGCAGCAACAGGAAAGTATGCAGTAAGCGTTATCAAAAAACTTATAATTTTAAACATGCCTATATTTGGTATTTGTTTAGGTCATCAACTTTTAGCTTTAGCACTTAATGCTAAGACAAAAAAAATGAAACTTGGACACAGAGGAGCAAATCATCCTGTCAAAAATATTTTAACTGACAAAGTTGAAATCACAAGCCAAAACCATGGTTTCGAGGTTATAAAATCAAGTTTGCCCAAAAACGTAATTATAACGCACAAATCATTATTTGATAATTCTATTGAAGGAATTAGATTAAAAAATAAACCAGTATTTTCAGTACAGTACCATCCAGAGGCGAACCCAGGACCTCAGGATAGCCAATATTTATTTGATCAATTTATTAATGAGATAAAACAAAATGCCAAAAAGAAGAGATATTAAAAAAATACTTGTAGTTGGAGCTGGTCCAATAATAATTGGGCAAGCTTGTGAATTTGATTATTCTGGGACACAAGCATGTAAAGCTCTCAAAGACGAGGGATATGAAGTCATACTTCTAAATTCAAACCCTGCAACAATAATGACTGATCCTGATGTTGCTGACAAAACATACATAGAACCAATTTCTATAGAGATTTTAGAAAAAATAATTATTAAAGAAAAACCGAATGCAATTTTACCAACTATGGGTGGCCAAACAGCATTGAATTTAGCTATGGAGGCAAAAAAGAAAGGTGTTTTAAAAAAATATAATATTGATCTAATAGGTGCAAATTCTAGTGCAATAGCAAACGCTGAGGACAGGAAGAAATTTCGAAAAAATATGTCAGAGATAGGACTAGATTTACCAAAATCGGAAATAGTTAATCGAGATAATGATGCAAAGATAGCTTTAAGAAGAATTGGGTTACCAGCAATAATACGTCCAGCTTTTACATTGGGTGGTTTAGGGGGTGGAATAGCGAAAAATAAAAAAGAATTTTTTAAAATTGTAAAAAATGGTCTTCAAGAATCTCCTGTTTCGCAAGTTTTAATAGAAGAATGTTTGGAAGGCTGGAAAGAGTTTGAAATGGAAGTTGTTAGAGATAAAAAAGATAACTGTATTATAATATGTTCCATAGAAAATATAGATCCAATGGGGATTCATACAGGTGATTCAATAACAGTTGCTCCGGCACTTACACTCACAGATAAAGAATATCAAATAATGAGAAATGCTTCGATCGCTTGTTTAAGAAAAATTGGTGTCGAAACTGGAGGGTCAAATGTGCAATTTGCTATTAACCCTAAAAATGGACGTATGGTTATAATAGAAATGAACCCAAGAGTTTCTAGATCTTCAGCTCTTGCTTCAAAAGCAACAGGATTTCCAATTGCAAAAGTTGCTGCAAAACTTGCTGTGGGTTACACTCTAGATGAACTAAAAAATGAGATCACCAAAGTAACTCCAGCATCATTTGAACCCACGATTGACTATGTAGTTACAAAAATTCCAAGATTTACGTTTGAGAAATTTTCACAATCTCCTCCTATTTTAGGGACCTCAATGAAATCAGTTGGTGAAGCTATGTCTATTGGAAGAAATTTTAAAGAATCTTTACAAAAAGCCTTAAGTTCGCTTGAAATTGGGCTTTCTGGTTTAGATCAGATTTTTAATTACTCAACTAAAGAAATTACTAAAAATTTAAAAATTAACATTCCAAATCGGATTCTTTTAGTTGCAGAAGCTTTAAGAAAAAAATTCACTACAAGCAAAATCCAAAAACTATCAGGTATTGATCCTTGGTTTATTGATCAGATTAAAGAAATTGTAGATACTGAAAAATTGATAAAATCAAAAGGTGTTCCAAAAAACTTTATCGAATTTAATAAAATTAAATCCATAGGATTTTCAGATAAAAAAATAGCGCAATTGTGTAATATTGATGAAAAGACAGTTAGAAGAAAAAGAGAGGCCTTAAAGGTTTTTCCTGTTTACAAAAAAGTTGATACTTGTGCTGCTGAATTCAAATCATACACGCCATATATGTATTCTACTTATCAAAGAAATTTTACCACCTTTTCAGAATGTGAGGCTGAACCATCAAGAAAAAACAAAATAATCATTTTAGGGGGTGGACCTAATAGAATTGGCCAAGGGATTGAGTTTGATTATTGTTGTTGCCAAGCCAGTTATGCATTGAAAGAAGCTGGTTTTGAAACAATTATGGTCAACTGTAATCCTGAAACTGTCTCTACTGATTATGACACAAGTGATAGATTGTATTTCGAACCTCTTATAGAGGAGTATGTTTACAACATTATTTTAAAGGAGAAATCGAAAGGAAATTTGATTGGGATAATAGCCCAATTTGGTGGACAAACTCCAATTAAACTCGCAAAGTTTCTTCATGAAAATTCATTGCCAATTTTAGGGACACAGTACACATCTATAGATTTGGCTGAAGATAGAGATAGATTTAGAAAACTTCTGATTAAATTAAAACTTAAACAGGCAGATAGTGGTATAGCTTTTAAACCTTCAGAAGCGGAAAAAATATCAGAAAAAATTGGTTTGCCTGTAGTTGTTCGACCCTCATACGTTTTGGGAGGCAGGGCAATGGAGATTGTTTATGAAAAAAAACAATTAAATAATTTTATTTTAGAAGCTTTCAAAGCGTCTGAAAAAAACCCGATATTAATTGATAAATTTATAGATAATGCAATGGAGATTGATGTGGATGCTATTTCGGATGGTAAAGATGTTTATGTGGCTGGTATAATGCAGCACATTGAGGAAGCTGGAATTCATTCAGGTGACTCTGCATGTTGTTTACCCCCAGTATCAATTAAAAATAAACTAATAGAAGAATTGAAAGACCAAACAAAAAAGCTTGCTTTATCATTAAAAGTTAAAGGTTTCTTAAATATTCAATTTGCAATTAAAAACGATGAGATCTTTGTAATTGAAGTAAATCCTAGAGCAAGCAGGACTGTGCCATTTGTGTCAAAAGCTAATGGTATTCCACTCGCTAAAATAGCCTCAAAGATAATGGCTGGTGAAAAGTTAACAAAGTATAAACTTAAATATAAAACTAATAAGATGTATGCAGTAAAAGAAGCCGTATTCCCATTTAACAAATTTCCTGATAGCGATCTACTCTTAGGGCCTGAAATGAAATCTACAGGCGAGGTTATGGGATTTGACGATGATTTCGGAATGGCAGTTGCAAAAAGTCAAATAGCTGCATCAAATTCACTACCAACAAAAGGTATGGCATTCTTGTCTGTTAAAGATTCCCACAAACAGGAAATAGTTGGTATTGCTCAAAGATTAATAAAGCTTGGTTTCACGCTGTCAGCTACAAGCGGTACCTGCGAAATTATAAAACAAAATGGAATGAAATGTAAAAAAATAAATAAAGTAAGTAGTGGAAGACCTCATATAGTTGATGTTTTAAACTCAAAAAAAATATCTTTGGTTATTAATACTGGTGGAGGAAATTCAGAACATAGAATAAATGATGCAAGAGCTTTAAGAAGAGGAACTTTAGCAAATAAAATCCCATATTGTACAAATATGTCAACTGCTTACTCTTTTCTAGAAGCAATAAAATCTTTGAAAACAACAAAGTTAAAAGTTAAATCTTTACAAGATAATTAATAAACTTTCCAATCGGTCTTGAAAGTAACGTAATTTACTTGAAGACATCTGCGTTCTTTTATTATCTCCTTTTTCTCCATTCCGTGCCAGGTATTAGGTCCACTTGAGAAAAAATAACCATAGTTGTGCCTATAAGGTAATGTTTTTACTAATTTAATATTATTATCATAGAAATCTGTACCAAGATTTTCACTTTCATTTTCATTATTAACAAAAAGCAAACACGACAAGAGTTTTTCTTTTATATCGCAGTGAGGTTTGAGCCAAAATCCTTTTCTATCACAAATAACCTCAACTCGTACAAATGAATTTGATAGATCCTTTCCAATCATTTCAGAAATTTTATCATGAGTTTCTTTCTGTCTGAGTTCCTCAATAAGTTTAGTTAGACCAGGAAAATCTTTAGAATTTTCCTTAGTTACAAAACATCTAAACTTTAAAGCTTTACCGCCAGAACTAATTCCTTCCCTGAACTTTCCCTCTCCCCCATCTATTGCTCTGGTTCCATCATACTCAAGTTTATGCTCATTTGGGTTAGCTATATCTGCTTTTATTATTTCATTAATCGCCTCAGAGGTTAATGGTTCATTCAGTTCCCAATGCCTAAATGGTGAGTCAAATTGTTTTGATTTATTATTTAAAGAGTTAAAGAATGACATTAATTTATTTTTCGTTTTATTTCTAAAGCTATCCTATCTGCTTCATTTATTTTTTCATAGTTCCAGGTTTCTAGCTTATTTTCTAATATTTTAATAATATTAAGTTTTTCAAATAAACTTCTAAACCTTTGAAACCTTTTATCATTTCTTAAAGCTGGAATCATTGCGACATATACAGGTTTTCCAGTCAAAGCAGCCTCGGAAATCATTGAGGTAGAGTCGCAAGTCACAACTAAATATTTTGATAAAGCTAAACTCGACAGATAAGCAGACTTATCTACAACATCAATGACAGTTCGATTATCAGTAAAATATTCTTTGGATAATTCTATTGTTTTCTTTGGAGTTCTGTTGGATGGGATAACAATGAGTTGCAAATTATGCTCTTTCAACATTCGATTAATTCTTGAGAATATACTTATCATGTTTTCATCGCTATAGTTGTAGTACTTGTTTGGGCCTCCTAAAATTAAAGTGACAACATCTTTGTCTCTTTCTAATTTGTTTAAAAGATAATCTTTTGAATTATTTATCTCTTCAAGGGTTAAATAATGAATGGCTCCTTTTGTTCTTAAAACGTTTGGCCCTTCAAGATTATCATGTTCAGGACACACTACAAAATCAAAATGTTTTAGTGATATTTTGGGATTTTGAATATGGATATTTATTATTTTTTTTTTTGAGTTTTTTTTTAAAAATATTGAGGGGATTATACTTTTTCTTCCGCATGAAATTATAACATCAAAATCTTGTTCTACTTTATTTTTAAATACAAATTTTTTTACTGGTGTAAAAGATGTGGGTATTAATTTCCAAAAACTATTTAATTCAATTTTCTCGTGAATATAATCAAAATTTAAGGCTTTTGCTAAGCCTTCGGTCTGACTAATCATCCCATGTAGCCCCTCAGTTAATAATAATGCTTTTAATTTAGTCATTTATTACTATATAGCTTTGATATGAATCAAAATCCAACTAAACACACAAAAGTGTTAATAATTGGATCTGGCCCAGCTGGATATACTGCAGCAGTTTATTCTGCTAGAGCAATGCTTAAGCCAATTTTAGTTCACGGCATGCAACCAGGTGGGCAATTAACAATAACAACTGACGTTGAAAATTATCCTGGTTTTGCAGAAGTTATTCAGGGTCCATGGTTGATGGATCAAATGAAGGATCAAGCAAAAGCAGTTGGTACTGAAATGATTGAGGATCACATTGCATCAGTAAATTTAAAGTCAAAACCTTTTGAGGCTATAGGTGAAAGTGGCCAGAAATACACGGCAGACTCAATTATCATATCAACTGGAGCTCAAGCTAGATGGCTTAATATTAAATCTGAACAAGAATATAAAGGGTTTGGGGTTTCCGCTTGCGCAACATGTGATGGTTTCTTTTTTAAGGATAAGACTGTAGCGGTTGTAGGTGGTGGAAATGCAGCTGTAGAAGAAGCAATGTTTCTTACCAAGTTTGCATCTAAAGTAAAACTTATTCATAGAAGAAACGAATTAAGAGCTGAGAAAATGTTGCAAAAAAAATTAATGGAAAATAAAAAAATTGAAATTGTATGGGATACTGTTGTTGAAGATGTTTTGGGAGATAAAGATCCTAAAAATGTAACAGGTTTAAAAGTAAAAAATATAAAAACAAATCAATCTGGGGAAATGAAAATTGATGGTCTTTTTATTGCTATTGGTCATGATCCTGCTACACAATTATTTAAAGATCAACTTAAGATGGATAAGGAAGGTTATTTGATTACTAAGCCAGACTCAACTGAAACTAATGTTCCTGGAGTATTTGCTGCTGGGGACGTAAAAGATAAAATATTTAGACAGGCTGTAACTGCAGCTGGAATGGGGTGTATGGCGGCGCTTGAAGCTGAAAAACATCTTTCTCATAACTAACAAATATGTCAGATAAAGTATTATTAACTGGAATTAGCGGATGGATTGCCAAGCATACAGCAATAGAACTGTTGAACTTAGACTTTGAAGTTTTAGGCACGGTCAGAAATAAAAGTTTAATTGATCAAACCAAAGATACAATAAGCAAATATGCTCCAATAGATAAATTATCATTTGTGGAATTAGATCTTTTGAAAGATGATGGATGGGATAAAGCAATAGAAGACTGCAAATATGTAATGCATATTGCATCTCCTTTTCCAATGAAAGTTTCAAATGACAGAGAAAAATTATTACCAGTTGCTGTTGATGGAACTTTAAGAGTATTAAAATCAAGTATAAAAAATAACGTTGAGCAAATAATAGTAACTTCATCTATTGTAGCAATGTTTAGAAAACCTAATAGAAGTAATCCTTATACATTTGGAGAAAATGATTGGACTGATGAAAATTGGATTGAAGGTGTAAGTGACTATTTTCTATCAAAAACTAAAGCTGAAAGAACTGCTTGGGAATTTATGGAAAGCAAAGGGCTAAAAAACAAATTAACAACAATTAATCCGGGGGGTGTATTTGGAGACGCTTTAGATAAAAAAGGTGGCACATCAATTGAATATGTAAGACAATTTCTTAAAGGAAAATTTCCAGCAGCTCCTAAATTTGCGGTTTTAATTTCTGACGTCAAAGATGTTGCAAAATCTCATGTAGCATGTATTCGAAATAAAAAAGTTGGTGGAAGAAGATTAATTGTTGGGAAAGAAGTAAAAAAACTTGTTGAGTTATCACAAATCATGGCAGAAGCAATGCCTGAGTATGCAAAGAAAGTTCCAAAAAAAGAGTTACCTAACTTTATGGTTAAATTAATTAGTTATATAGATTCAAGTGCTAAAACAATGATTCCAGATCTTGGGATTATGATGCAAACAGATTCTACCTACGCAGAAGATCTTTTGGGACTTAAATTTAAAGGAGCAAAAGATTGTATAAGTGAAAATGCTAAATCAGTCGTAAAATTAGGTTTAGTTTAAACTTTCGCAAAATTCTTTAATTTTCTCCATCGCTTTTTCCAAATTTTCCATTGACGTAGCATAAGATATTCTAAAAAAGCCTTCTAATCCAAATGCAGAACCTTGGACTACTGCAATACCATAGTTTTCTAAGAGTGACTGAACAAAGTCAGTATCATTTTCAATTTTTTTACCTGATTTATCTTTTTTTCCAATTAATTCTTTACAATTTGGAAATACGTAAAATGCTCCCTCTGGTTTTAAACAATTTATTCCATTTATTGAGTTTAAAGAGTTTACTACAAAATCTCTTCTTTCTTGAAATGCTTTAGATCTAATTGAGATAAAATCTTGTTCACCATTAAGTGCTTCTACTGCTGCC
>CACNHI010000029.1 GCA_902620265.1 uncultured Pelagibacteraceae bacterium
TGGCAATTATTCTAGCAATGATTGGACTAGCAACATTAAAATTTAGGTAATGAAATTTAAAGAGGACCCATATTTTAGAAAAAAAATATTAATATATGGTCTTGGGATTTCAGGTTTATCTAGTTTAAACTATTTAAAAAAAGATAATATCATTAAATGTTTTGACGATAATTTAAAAAGTTTTAAAAATAAAAATTTAAAAAATTTTTTTATTTCTAAAAAAGAAATAAATAAAACTAATTTCGATCATATAATTATTAGTCCAGGTATTAATAGTTTAAAATGTTCTTTAAAAACGTATATAGAAAAAAATAAATCAAAAATTTGCACTGATTTAGACGTTTTTTACTCTAAACATTCGAACAATTTTGTTATTGCGATTACTGGGACAAATGGAAAATCCACATCAGCTAAATTATTGTGTGATATTTTAAAAAAAAATAGAATGGATGCAAGATTAGTGGGAAATATAGGAAATGCTATTTTAAGTGAAAAAAAAATTTCCAATAAAACAATTTTTGTTGTAGAAATCTCTTCTTATCAAATTTCATATAGCAAAGCTTTTAAAGCTAATTATGGTGTTATATTAAATATAACACCTGATCATTTGGAAAGACATAAATCATTTAATAATTATATTAGAACTAAATTTAAATTAATATTTTCTTTAGAAAAAAATGATTATGGTTTTTTGAATAAATTGGACCCAGTTCAAAAAAAATTTGTTAAAAATAATAAATTTAATTGTAAAATTATAAATGTAGATAGCAAATTATCAAATCGAGATAATAATCTTTTAAAAAATAATTATTTTAAAAGTTATAATAATCAGCAAAATTTATCTTTTATACTGAAAATTTGCTCAAAACTTCGTATAAAAAAAAGTATAATTTTTAAAGTTGTCAATAGTTTTGAAGCGCTAAATTTTAGACAACAAGTAATTTATGACTCAAAAAGATTGAGGATAATTAACGATTCCAAATCAACAAGCTTTTCGTCTTCAATCAATTTATTAAATAGTATTAATAGAATTTTTTGGATATTGGGTGGGTTACCTAAAAAAGGAGATAAATTAAAGTTGAAGAATAAAAACAATATATCTAAAATTTATATATACGGGCAAAATAGCTCATATTTTGAAAAAAATTTTAAGAATAAATTTAAATATTTAAAATTTTCAAAACTTGAGGAAGTCATTAAACAAATATCTTTAGATATTAAAAAAGAAAAAATTAATAAAAAAATAAATCTAATATTCAGCCCTTGTGCAGCTTCTTTTGACGATTTTAAAAATTTTGAAGAAAGAGGTAAATATTTTAATTCCTTAATCAGTCGTTACAAAATCAAAAATGTTAGATAATAAAACTTTAAATAATCTGTATTTTTATTGGTGGAGGAATTTAGATAAAACGATTTTAACAATTATTTTATCACTGTTTACATTAGGACTTTTATTTTCTTTATTATCAACATCGCTTGTAGCTTCGGATAGATTAAATACCAACAATTATTTTTTCTTTTTAAAGCACTGTATATTTATATTTTTAGGAATACTTGTAATGTTTTTTTTTTCAATACTAAGAAAAAATAATTTATTTGTAATATCGTATATATTTTTTTTTATTTTTTTAGTTACTTTGTTTCTTGTTCCCTTCATTGGGATTGAAGTTAAGGGGTCTAAAAGATGGTTGGACATTTTTTTTCTACCAAGATTTCAACCCATTGAAATTTTAAAACCTTTTATAATTGTAATAATTGCAACATCATTAAGTTTTGAAAATAAAAATTATCAATACATTAAATATTTAGTAAGTTTTTTATTAATTTTACCAATTATTATTTTATTGGCTACACAACCAGATATGGGTCAAACAATTCTGATTTTCTTTACTTGGTTTGCAATAATTTTTATCTCTGGAATAAATATTTATTTATTTTTTTTGTTTTTTAGCTTTATATTATTTTCTCTTTTAACATTGATTTTCTTTGTACCTAAGTTTGAATATATTTTAATAAGAATTACTTCTTTTTTAGATCCTATGCTAGGCAACAATTATCAATCTGAGAAGGCATCCGAGGCTATTATCAGTGGAGGTTTTTTTGGAAAAGGAATTGGGGAAGGAGTTTTAAAAAACAAAGTTCCTGAAGCCCATACAGATTATATAGTTTCCGTTATCTCTGAAGAATTTGGAGCAATTATGATATTTTTAATATTATTAATTTTTTTAATGTTTTTATATAAAACTTTTAAAAAAATTGCAGAACTTAAAAATGATAAGATTAAATTTATAATATTTGGATGTAGTATTATAATTTTTTTTCAATTTTTAGTTCATTTGGGAGTAAATATAAGAATATTACCAACAACAGGAATGACACTTCCTTTTTTAAGTTATGGTGGATCATCAATAATTGGTAGCTCAATTCTTGCAGGTATTATATTAAATCTTACAAAAAAGAATATATCTTGAAAAAAAAAATTTTGATTTGCACAGGTGGTTCAGGGGGTCATGTAATACCTGCATTAAATTTTTACGAACATTTAAATCAAAATAATAATGTCCATTTGACTAGCGATTTAAGAGGACTGAGGTTTATTGATTCAAAATTATACAAATACAAAATAATAGACGTACCCGAAATAAAAAAAAATATATATAAAATACCTTTAAATTTATTATTCTTCTTAATATCTGTGATTAAATCATTTCTATATATAAAACAAAATAATATTGATAAAATTATCTCTACAGGTGGTTATATGACGTTTCCAATTTGTATTGCTTCTTTATTTACAAAATCTAAATTGTACTTATTTGAGCCTAATATGGTATTGGGTCGTACAAACTCATTTTTTTTAAAAAAATGTAAAAAAATTTTTTGTTATTCAAATAATATAAGGAAATTTCCTTCAAAATATTCTAATAAAATAAAAATAATTTATCCAGTATTTAATAAAAAAAGTTATCTATCAAAAAATGATGTAAAAAAAAAATCTGATCAGATAATTTTCTTAATCATAGGTGGAAGCCAAGGAGCAAAATTTTTTCAAACAGAATTAACAGATACCCTTAATAAATTGTCAAAAAAGTTTAATTTATTAATATATCACCAAACCAATAGTGAGAATTTTAATGACCTTGAAATTTTTTATAAAAAAAATAATATTGCTTATAAACTTTTTGATTTTGAACGTCATTTAGAAAATATCTTCTTAAAAACAGATTTTTGTATTACTCGCGCGGGCGCTTCAACTTTAGCTGAGTTGGTGTTTTTCGGTGTACCTTTTTTGGCTATTCCATTTCCTTACTCTAAAGACGATCATCAACTATTTAATGCAAAATATTATAAAGATAATAATTGTTGTTGGCTGTTTGAACAAAAAGAATTGTCAGAAAAAAATCTTTTTAAAATAATATCAAATATAATGTTTGATAAACAAAATTTAAAAATTAAAAAAAAAGCTATGAGTGATCTTAGTTCAAACAATACATGGGAGAATAACAACAAATTAATAAAAAATACAATATATGAAAATTAAATTAGCAAAATCTGAAGTCATACATTTTGTGGGTATAGGAGGAATTGGTATGAGTGGGTTGGCTTTGGTCATGAAGAGAAGAGGATTTAAGGTTCAAGGAAGTGATTTAAATTCAAATAAGAATATAGAAAGGCTAAAAAAAAATGGAATTAAAGTTTTTATAGGACATGAAATAAAAAATATATCAAATTCTACAATAATAGTAATCTCATCCGCGGTTAAAAAAAATAATATTGAATTAATTTCAGCCCAAAAAAAAAACTTACCTATTTATAAGAGGGGGGATATGCTTGGTCACATTACCTCACTTACAAAAAATATTGTGGTAGTTGGATCTCACGGAAAAACAACCACAACATCACTTGTTGCAAGCATTCTATCTAGGTCTAATTTGGATCCAACAATTATTAATGGTGGAGTTCTTAAATCTTTCAATAGTTCCGCAAGACTCGGGAGAAGTAATTGGAGTATAGTTGAATTAGATGAGTCAGATGGTAGTTTTTTAAAAGTTCAACCAACCTATTCAATAATTACTAATATTGATAAGGAGCATATGGACTATTATAAATCGATGGATAAATTATTAAACTTATTTGGAGAATATATTAATAAAGTCCCTTCTTTTGGTAAGTCATTTATTTGTATTGACGACAAAAATAATTCAAAGTTAATAAAATCACTAAAAATTAAAAACTATAACACTTATGGAATTCATCAGGATTCTAATTTTCGTATAAGCAAGCCTATTCAAACAAAAGACTGGTCTACATTTGATCTCATTATTCGTCTAACAGGAAAAAAAGTGTTTACAATTAATAATTTTAAAATTCCTCTTATTGGATTACACAATATAAGGAATGCCACTGCATCAATAGCGGTTGCAATCAGTTTAGGTATACCGATTTATATGATAAAAAATGGATTAAAAAAATTTAAAGGAGTTCAAAGAAGATTTAATAAAGTATTTGATTATAAAGGAGTAAGTTTTTTTGATGATTATGCACACCATCCAACAGAAATTAAAGAGGTTTTGAGTGGAGTTAAAACTGCTTATTCTACTGAAAAAATTGTTTGTATTTTTCAACCTCACAGAATTTCAAGGTTAAATGATCTTAAATCAGAATTTGTTAAATGTTTTAAGCAGGCAGATGAAGTTATATTATGTCCAGTTTTTTCTGCTGGAGAAAATATTAAATTAAAATTTGATTATGAAAATTTTGCAAAAGAAATATCAGATCAATCAAAAGTACAAATGTATTTGATAAAAGATAAGAATAATTTAGCCAAATTTATAAAACAGCACGTACATGGAAACAAAATCGTAATAGGGATGGGAGCTGGATCAATATCTAGTTGGCTAAAAGAGTTGCCTAAAAATATCTAATTGGTTGCGGGGGACGGATTTGAACCGCCGACCTTCAGGTTATGAGCCTGACGAGCTACCAGACTGCTCCACCCCGCGTCGTTAAAATCTATTTTTGAGTTTATTTAATTTTTTTACTCTCTTAATATTTTCTTGTAAAATTCTCTTTTTTTTTTCTGACGGCTTTTCGTATGTATCTTTTAATTTGATGATTTTAAAAAAACCATCTCTTTGAAGCTTTCTCTTTAAAACTCTTAAAGCTTGTTCTACATTATTATCTTTGACTTCTATTTTAATAACTACCTCCAAAAAAGTGACTTAATAGCACTTTAATTTTTTCTTGTCCACACATTATGATCCTTGAGAAGCTGAAAGTTTTGTCTTTTCTTTTTCTTTTTTTTCTCTTTTAATTCTTCTTTCAGCTTTTTCTATAGCTAGAACTAAATCTTTTTGAGTAAATAAATTCATAGCTACAGGATCTTTTGCATTCAAATTGTTATAATTCCAATAGCTCTTATTCCTGATTAATGTAACAGAGTTTTTTGTTACTCCAACTAATTTTGCAATTTGAGAATCTTTGAGCTGAGGGTGATGTTTAATTAACCATAGAGCAGAGTCTGGCTTATCTTGTCTTTTTGATAGTGGAACATATTTTTTAATTTTTTTATCCTCTGCAGTAATTTCAATGTCTGAACCTTTTATTTGAAGCGCTCTATTTTCATCTTTTGACGATAAATCAATTTCTTCACGCGTTAACTGTCCTGAAATTATAGGATTATATGGTTTAATTCCCTTTGCAACTTCTCCATCCGCAATTCCTTGAACTTCAACTTCATGTAAATTGCAAAAATTTGCAATTTGTTTAAAAGTAAGTGTAGTATTTTCAACTAACCAAACAGCAGTTGCTATTGGCATTAAAAGTCCATTTGTCATTATTTTTTGTCTGATCTAAAATTTTGAAATTTTTTATTAAATTTACTTACTCGTCCTTTATCCAAAAGTTTTTGTTTACCACCGGTCCATGCAGAATGAGATTTAGGATCAATTTCCAACTTAAGCAACTCACCTTCTTTCCCCCAAGTTGATCTGGTTTCAAATTGTGTTCCATCAGTCATCTCAACTTTAATTTTATGGTAATTTGGATGTATGTCTTTTTTCATTACGAGATTTATAACAAATGAAAATTATAAAACAATTAAAACTTATTCAGTTTTTTAAGGATTTTTTCACTAATGCTTGAACTACTGGCTCTTATATCTAAATTTTCTTTTTTCGATAATTCAATAGAATTTAGGACTCCTCCTGCTTCTCTTACTAAGACAATACCTGCAGCAATATCCCATAAATTTAAATTCTCTTGAAAATATCCGTCAAATCTTCCAGCTGCAACGTATGCCATGTCTAATGCTGCGCATCCTGTCTTTCGAGTCGGAACATCAATATCTTTATATCTTTCTCCATTTGTTGCAAATAAACATTCATTTATATTTTTTTTTTTTGAAACCCTTATTCTTTTATTATTTAGAAAAGAACCATTATTTTTCTCAGCGTAAAACATTTCATTTTTTATCGGGTCAAAAATTAAACCGCAAATAATTTCTTCATGAGATTGTAGTGCAATTGAGATTGCAAAATGTGGTATTCCATGTAGAAAATTAGAAGTCCCATCTATAGGATCTATTATCCAAATATTTTTTTCATCTTTGTTTTTAACATAACCAGTCTCTTCACTTAATATAGAGTAGTTTTTTTTAAGTTTTGACAATTCTTCAATTATAATTTTTTCTGCATTCACATCGGCGTTACTAACAAAATCTGTAGGACCTTTTAATGAAACTTGTAAATTTTCAACCTCACCAAAGTCTCTAATTAGTCTTTTTGATGCTTTCTCTCCAGCTTTAATCATTAAATTTAAATTGGATGATAACACATTCATAAAATTATATTTTTTTTACGTACTCAATATTTCTCGTATCAACTATAATTTCATCTCCATTTTCAATAAAAGGGGGTACTTGAATTTTAATACCGTTACTTAATGTTGCAGGTTTATAAGATGATGATACTGTTTGACCTTTTAATGCCACATCTGTCGTTTCAACTTTACATGTTATTTGATTAGGTAGTTCTACTGAGATTGGTTTCTCATTATAAATACTTATCATTACCTCTAAATTTTCTGTTAGCATTGCACCTTTTTCTCCAACAACATCTTTTTGAATTTCTATTTGTTCAAAAGTTTTTGGGTCTATAAAATAATATTTATTTTCGTCATTAAATGAATAATTAAATTTTACTTCATCTACAGACGCTTTTTCTAAGGACTCACTGGATCTAAATCTTTCATTTAATTTTGTATTTTTATTCAAACTTTTCATTTCAACTTGAGCAAATGCCCCACCTTTTCCAGGTTTTACATGTTGTGTTTTAAGAACTTCCCATAAATCATTTTTATACTCTAGTAACATGCCAACTCTTATTTCATTAGCTGAGATTTTCATTTTAATTTTTCTATTGCTTCTTGTGGTTTATATTTTTTATTATTCCAAATGTAGCCTGAAATAGCTAAAAAGTTTGCATTATTCAATAACAGTTTTTTATAATTTTTATTATTTATTCCACCGATTGTTACAACGGGTATTTTTGTAAGCCTTTTAACGTATTTTAGTAGATTTATGTCAGCTTTATATTTAACTTTTTTTGTTCTACTCTTAAAAAATGCACCAATTGCTATATAACTTGGTCTTAAATTTATTGCTTTTTTTATTAGTTTCTTAGAGTTATGACATGTAACTCCGAAGATTTTATTTCTGGGTATATTTTTAGTTTTATGTAACTTCATATCATTTTGGCCTAAATGACATCCATCTGCATTTAATTTTTTCGCAATACGTGGATTATCATTAATAATAAGTTTGGTTTTATATTTTTTACAAATAAATCTTACTTTTTTACCAACCTTCATAATTTGATTTTCATTGTAATTTTTTAATCTTAATTGAAAAAAATAAATTTTTTTTGTTTTTAGAAGTTTTTCAAGCTCAGAGTAAAATGAATTTTTATTATGAATCTTATTTGGAGAAATTAAATAAATAAATCTTTTCGTATTAATTTTTATTTTCAATTTCCTCTGTCCATTTTCCCTGAGCAGCCAAAGAGCACATTTTTGCTCTATGATTAAAAGTATTCTGTGTGCCAGAAATATTCCTAATATCTTTTGACCAAAATTTTAAAGCACTTTGTTGTAAAGCTCTGCCATAAGAATATGTCATAGTAAAATTTGATTTATTTAATTTATTTATTTCATTC
>CACNHI010000030.1 GCA_902620265.1 uncultured Pelagibacteraceae bacterium
TTTTATTTTTTTTTTTAATTCTAGATCATTACTTTGGTCTAAAATAAGAACTTTAAAATCTTTATATTGTTTTAAATTTTTTAATAAATTTTCACGTGTTTGAAATAATAATATTATAACTGATATATTGTTCATTTTCATACTTATATATTTATAACATTCTAAATTATTAAAAAATAAAGAATTATCTTTATTTTATACTTTTTTGTAATTTAAATTGGCGGAGAGAGTGGGATTCGAACCCACGAAAGAGTTGCCCCTTAACACGCTTTCCAAGCGTGCGCCTTAAACCGCTCGGCCATCTCTCCAGATTGACATACGATGTCAATTTGCATAATAGTTTATAAACTTAATTAATAAGATAATATATAATAATGAAAAAAATTTTTTATGGACGAGCAGTTTATAACAGTAAGGAAATTAATGCTGTTAATAAAGTTTTAAGAAGAGAGAGTTTAACACTTATTGATGGAAAAAATGTTAAAAAATTGGAGAGTCTAATTGCAAAAATTTTTGGTAAAAAATACGGTCTTATGGTTAACTCAGGCTCTTCAGCTAATTTACTTGCATTAAGTTCACTAAATTTAAAAAAAGGAAGCGAAGTAATCACTCCTACTCTTACATTTTCAACCACAGTTGCTCCAATTTATCAATTAGGATTGATCGCAAAATTTGTTGGTGTATTAGATAACAAGTTTATTGCAGATCCTGAACAAATAAAACAAGCTATAAATAAAAATACCTCTGCAATTATGATACCAAATCTCTTAGGGAATGTTGCAGATTGGAACATAATTCATAAAATTGCTAAGAAAAAAAAAATTCCAGTTATCGAGGATTCAGCTGATACCATTGGTTATAAATATAAAAATGGAAATACAGGAAGACTTTCAGATATTGTAACTAATAGTTTTTATGCATCACATATTATTTCTGGAGCGGGCTTTGGTGGAATAGTCTGCTTCAATGATTATGAAAAATATAAATTTGCAAAATTACTAAGAGGCTGGGGCAGATCCTCAGCAACTTTTAATGAATCCGAAAGCTCAAAAAAAAGATTTAATATTAAAATTTCTGGAATTGATTATGATAAGAAATATATTTTTAGTGAGTTTGGATATAACTTTTTACCATCAGAGATTTCAGCAGCCTTTGCAATAGAACAGGTAAAAAAATTAAAAAGTAATATAGAAATAAGACAAAAAAATTTTAAGAATTTAAAGAAATTTTTTTCTAATTATAATGATTATTTTAAACTCCCAGAAAGCTACGAGTTTGTAAAAACACCTTGGTTAGCCTTTCCATTGGTAATCAAATCTAATAATAAATTTAAAAGAAAACAATTACAAATATATTTTGAAGATAATAATATCCAAACAAGAACAATTTTTACCGGCAATATATTAAAACAGCCAGTTATGTTCAAAAAAAAATATCGAAAAGTATCAAATTCAGAGACTATCGCAAATGATGTTATGAAAAATGGTATATTAATTGGATGTCATCAAGGTTTAAGAAAAAATGATTTGGATTACATTTTTCACGTATTTAAAAAATTTGAAAAAAAATATAAATTATAAGATCAGATTTCAAAATGTTTTATTGGCCACAGATTAAAATTAGAATTTTTTTTAAACCAATAGCTTAAAAATCTTTCTGCTAAAAAAGCATAAATTCTTATTTGTCCATAATCTTTTGTTTCATCAAATCCAAACTCTTTTTCGCATTTTTCAAGCCAATTAAATAAAACACTATAGTAATTATTGAGTAAGTTGTAAGATTTACAAAAAAACATATTGAACGGGTTAAAGGATACCTCCGAATTAACAAAATTTCTAAAATCCTCTCTGTCAATAATATCAAGAAACTCGATAGCTTTATCTAAATTTCCATATCCATGATACATGTCAAAGTGAACTTTTATGGTCAATTTTTTTTTTGAAAAAAAAACAAATGGGTTTTTTAATAGTTGTTTTTTTCCATGCTTAATAATTTTACTTATTTTAGTTTTATTAACTGGAAACTCATTGCCAAGAATCACTTCATAACTATTCCAATCATCAGGTATTTTATTTATTATATTTGTTTTTAAATCATCAAAATTCAGAACATTTGGATCTTTGACCCAAAATCTTCTGTAATGGCAAAAACCAAGCCAGGTTTTTTCAAAACATTCTTTTAATTGATTTTTCCAAAGCCAATAATGAAAAGTGTTCTCACCATAAAATTTATTTTTAAAAGAAATATTTGCACCTGTATTATCTGTAGTCCATTCTTTATCAAATTTTTCAATGCCAAGTCCCACGGGAATGTAGTTGAGTTTTTTAATTTTTTCTAAATGAGAGTTTTTCATTGATATACAATACATTTTCATATTTTTAAGCAATCCATTCTTTGTACTTATCAATATTATCAAAAATTTGTTTAGGAAAACTATTGTCTAAGTCCACTTTGATATATTTTTGAGCTCTATTAAATAAATCTTCTCCTAATTTTATTTTTTTCTCAATTTCGCTTAATTCGAGAAACTCTTTTTTATTGAATTCATCATGTGCAAATGATTTTATTTTTTTTTTAATTTCACTGGGTTGCATTAAAAAAGAAAAATGCCAACCACCATTCTTTATAATATTCCATTTAATTCTATAAAATTGGAAAAAGGAGTATTCCTTTACCTTTTGATTTCTCAACCATTGTGGAGATTTTAAATATTTTTTTTTGCATAATTTTGAACCATTCCAATTTGGGTAAGTTATATTCTTCAGATTAAATTTGTAACAAAAATTTGATTGCTGGAAAGCAGTAAATTTATACTTTTCAAAATTTTTTAAATTATCAAAGTTTGGAATTTCATCAACATCAGAAATTATGATATAGTCATCATCTAATAAGTTATTAATTGATTTTGATATATAATTTCTTTGGAAATTTTCTCTTTCCCATGTACTGGATAATTCCCCGGGAAAATCCTCAATCCTTAAATGAATAATTTTATCTTTAAATTTATTAAAATTTTCTATTTCAAAAAAATTTTTTTTTTTATTTCCTTGATGATCAATTGTCGACTCAACTAAAATAAATTTTTTAACATATTTCGATAATATATTTAGTCTTAGATCTAACAATAATTCTTCATTGTTATACATAAAGCAATCAAAAAAATTCATCTCAATTTTTATTTATTTTAAGTACACCTATAAAAGCTTCTTGCGGAATTTCTACTTTGCCAAATTGTTTTGCTTTTGCTTTTCCTTTTTTTTGTTTCTCTAGTAATTTTCTTTTTCTATCTAAAGCTCCACCCCCATGTATTTTGGTGAGTACATCTTTTTTAAATCCTTTTATTGTTTCTCTTGCTATTATTTTTCCTCCTATAGCAGCTTGCACAGGGATCATAAAGTTATGCCTTGGTATTAAATCCTTCAACTTCTCACATACTTCTCTTCCAATTGATTGTGCAAAATCTTTATGTACCATCATTGCTAAAGCATCAACCGGTTCTGAATTAACAAGAATTCCAAGTTTAACAAGACTCCCCTCTTTGTGACCTGTTATCTCATAATCAAAACTTGCGTAACCACTTGTCATCGATTTTAAGCGATCATTAAAATCAAAAACTACTTCATTTAAAGGTATATCGTAATTTAAAACAGCTCTATTACCTGAGTAAGTTAAATTTGTTTGTACACCTCTTTTATTTTGGCACAATTTAATAATCGATCCAAGATACTGATCTGGGGTAATAATCGTAGCTTTAATCCAAGGCTCCTCAATTAATTTTATCAAAGTTGGATCTGGCAAACTTGATGGATTTTGTAAGTCAATGATTTTACCACTATTTAAATGTACTTTATAAACTACCCCTGGAGTTGTTGTTAAAAGATTTATATCAAATTCTCTCTCAAGTCTTTCAGTTACAATTTCTAAGTGTAGTAATCCTAAAAATCCGCATCTAAAACCCAACCCAAGAGCTGAAGATGATTCAGGCTCATATGAGAAACTTGAATCATTTAATTTTAACTTTGCTAATCCATCTTTTAATTTTTGATATTCAGAACTGTCGACAGGAAAAAGTCCGCAAAATACTACTGGTTTACTTGGTTTAAATCCAGGTAAAGCTATTTGAAGTGGTTTATTTGCATCACAAATAGTATCTCCGACTTTAGTTTCGGACAAGTTTTTAATGCCAGTAATTATAAAACCAATTTCTCCAGAATTAAGTTCATCAATATCTTTTGGTTTAGGAGTAAAAACACCCACTTTTTCAATAAAATATTCTTGTTTTGTAGACATCATTTTTATTCTCATATTTTTTTTTAGTTTTCCATCAATTACTCTTACAAGAATAATTACTCCGAGGTATGAGTCGTACCAACTATCTACTAGTAGGCATTTTAATAATTCCTCTTTTTTTCCCTCTGGAGAGGGTAAATTTTCAATTATTTGCTCAAGAATTTCGTCAATACCTTCACCGGTTTTTCCAGAACAAGGGACTGCAAGAGATGTATCAATACCGATAACATCTTCGATTTGCTTTTTTGTTCTATCAATATCAGATGCTGGTAAATCTATTTTATTTAAAACAGGAATAATCTCATGATTAGTATCTAATGCCTGATATACATTAGCGAGTGTTTGAGCCTCTACACCTTGAGTACTATCAACTATCAAAATTGATCCTTCGCACGCGTATAATGATCTACTTACCTCATAACTAAAATCTACATGGCCAGGCGTATCAATGATATTTAATATGTACTCTTTTCCATTTTTAGATTTATAATTTAATTTAACAGTTTGAGCTTTTATTGTTATTCCCCTTTCTCTCTCTATATCCATGGAGTCCAGCACCTGCTCCTTCATTTCTCTATCTGTAAGACCACCACATTTATGGATTATTCGATCTGCAATCGTAGATTTTCCATGATCTATATGAGCAATAATTGCGAAATTTCTGATATTATCTAGATTTGACATCTATGATCTTAATTTTGCACCCGTTTTATTTTCTACACTAGAAATAATTAATTTATTTAAATTATTTAAATCTTCTTCTGTAAGCGATTTTTTTGTTGATTGAATTGTAACATTTAATGCAACTGACTTTTTGTGTTTATCTATATTCTCTCCCTCATAAACATCAAAAACTTTTATAGATTTTATTAAATCTTTATCCACATCAGAAATAATTTTAATAAGTTCTTGAACTTCAAAACTTTTATCTAAAACAAATGCAAAATCTCTCTCGGACTTTTGGAAATCTGAATATTGATATTTTGATTTCTGGTCTCTAATTTTGCCGTCGCTAATTTTTATCCTATCTAAAAAAATCTCAAAAATAATAAGTGCATCTGTTTTTATGTCAATTTTATTAGTTATATTCGGATGAATTTCTCCAAAAAAAGCAATTGGAACTTTGTCGAATGAATTTTGATAAATAGCACCAGATTTTCCAGGGTGATAATAAGTAGGAGTTTTAGTGTCGATTTTGAATTTATTATTATCTAAACCTATTTCATATAAAGTTTGCATTACGTCCCTTTTAGAGTCAAAGACATCAAGCTTTCTCTCTTTTTCTAGCCAGTTTAATCTGGAAGCTAATCCAGACTTTATCCCCGCTAATACAATTTCTTGGTCACCTGGTTTATTCCCAGTAAAAACTGGTCCTATTTCAAACATCGAGATATCTTTAAAGTCTCTTTCTAAATTCTTCTTTAAATAAAAAATCAAATTGGAGAAAATAGAACTTCGTAATACATTTAAATCAGAGCTAATTGGATTGACTATTTCTATTTCTTTTTTATCCTCTTTAAATAAATCGTTAATTTTGGAGTCAGTAAATGACCATGTTACAGTTTCAAGATAACCTTTGGATGCAACAGATCTTTGTAAAAAATGAAATAATTTTTGTTGCTTATTTAAAGTTGGCTTAATTCTGACTTTTTCTGGTAATTCTGTTTTAATTTTATCGTAGCCAATTATTCTTGTGACTTCCTCAACAATATCAATTTCTTGTTCTATATCTGGTCTCCATGAAGGAACGACTAAATCCAAAAAATTTTTTTTCTTCGTTATTTTAAATCCAAGACTATCTAAAATTTTTATAATTTCTTTTTCTGAAACTTTAAAACCAGTAATGCTTTGAAGTTTTGTTACTGGAAAACTTATTTTACGATTTTTAAATTTTTGGTCCATTTGAATATCTTTTTTACTAATTGTTCCACCACATATTTTTTTAATTAAATTCGCAGCAACCAATAATCCTTCTTCTATAGAATTAGGATCTATACCTCTTTCAAATCTATGTTTTGCATCAGTATCTATACTTAATAACCTTGAGGTTTTTCTTATAGATTTTGGATAGAAATATGCTGACTCTAAAAGAATATTTTTTGTACCAAACTCTGTGGCTGATCTTGTCCCTCCTATTATTCCTCCTAAACCTAAAATACCTGATTTATCAGTGATTACACACATATTATCCTCTAAAACATATTTTTTTTTATCCAGTGCTTCAAAACTTTCACCTTTTTTTGAGTTTCTTACTAAAATTTCTGTATCAATTTTGTCTGCATCATACGCATGTAAAGGTCGATTTAAATCAAGCATTACATAATTTGTTATATCAACAATTGCTGAAATTGGTTTCTGTCCTACAGATAACAATTTATCTTTAAGCCATTTGGGACTTTCTTTATTTTTGACATCTTTTATTAAAAAGCTTCCAAATGCAGAACATCCTTGATTTTTTTCTTTCTTTATTTTTACTTTTAATTTTTGCTGGCCAAAAAATTTAATTTTAGAAGAATTTTTTTTTCTTAATTTTCCTGATCCTGCCGCTGCTAAGTCTCTTGCAATACCTCTCACACCGAGACAGTCAGCCCGGTTTGGCGTAATTGATAAGTCAATAACTTTTGGAGCATTATTTGAAAAATAATTTTTTCCTATTTTGCTTTCATATTTTTTTCCAGATAACTCAGTTATACCTTGACTTTCATCAGAAAGTTTCAGCTCTGCCTCTGAACATAACATCCCGTAGGATGTAACCCCTCTGATTTTACTCACTGATAATTTCATTTTATTTTTTGGAATAGTTGCTCCTGGTGGTGCATAAACTGTTATTAAATTTTGTTTAGCATTAGGCGCTCCGCAAACAACTTTTACATTTTCTTTTTTTCCAATGTCGACCTCACATACTTTTAATCTATCCGCATTAGGATGCTTTTCTGAACTAACTATTTTTGCAACAATAAAATTATCTAATTCTGATGTTTGACTTTGAAAACTTTCTACCTCTAAGCCAACATTTGTGAGTTTATCGATTATTTTTTCATCATTCAATTTTGTATCTAAATGATCCTTGAGCCAGTCTATGGTAAATTTCATCGACTTAAACCTCTATAACTAGATGGGACATCTAAAGGATCAAATCCAAAATGACTTAACCATCTATAATCAGTCTCAAAAAAAGCTCTTAAATCGTTAATTCCATATTTAAGCATTGCTAGTCTATCAATACCTATTCCAAACGCATAACCTTGATACTTGGATGGATTAACTTTGACATTTTTTAGAACATTAGGATGAACCATTCCACATCCTAAAATCTCAAGCCATTGATCTCCCTCTCCAATTATTATTTTGCCATCTTTCATTTCATAGCCTATATCAACTTCAGCAGAAGGTTCTGTAAATGGAAAATGACTTGGTCTAAATCTCATCTTAATTTTGTCAATTTCAAAAAATTCTTTAATAAAATAATTTAGACAACCTTTTAAGTTAGCCATGTTGATATTCTTATCTATATGGAGGCCTTCAACCTGATGGAACATGGGGGCATGAGTTTGATCACTATCTGATCTATAGGTTCTTCCTGGTGCAATTATTTTAAAAGGAGGCTTCCCTTTTAACATAGTTCTTACCTGCACTGGTGATGTGTGAGTTCTAAGTAAAAATTTTTTATTTTTGTCTAGATAAAAAGTGTCATGCATATCTCTTGCAGGGTGATTTTCTGGCGTATTTAAAGCTGTAAAGTTATTGTATTCGTTTTCAACATCTGGTCCCTCTTCAACAGAAAAACCAATTTCTGAAAAAATAGATGATATTTCATCTATAACTTGTGAAACAGGATGAATTTTTCCTCTAATAAAAGTTCT
>CACNHI010000031.1 GCA_902620265.1 uncultured Pelagibacteraceae bacterium
AATTCTGAAATTTTATTCTCATCATTATAATCTCCCAGAATGAAATCATCAGCAAATTTTTGTGCAGGTGCGTTTTCATCATCACAATAAATGAAAGTTTGTACGTTTAATTTTTTTGCTGCTGTTGCAAGCATACTACCTAATTGACCACCACCTAAAATTCCAAGATTTATCTTACTCATTTAACGTGGTTTTTTTTTCACAGATCTAGTCTGTTTAGTACGCCAACTTTCAAGACTTTTTCTAATTTTCGTATCACTAACTGATAATATGGATGCTGAGAGTAAAGCAGCATTTATCGCTCCATCAACACCGATTGCAACTGTCCCAACTGGAATTCCTTTTGGCATCTGTGCTATTGAAAGAAGACTGTCCAAGCCTTTTAATTTTTTACTCTCAATTGGCACTCCTATTACAGGTATTCTAGTTAATGCTGCTATCATTCCAGGAAGGTGTGCAGAGCCACCAGCACCAGCAATAATTACAGAAATACTATTTTTTTCAGCTTTTTTTGCGAATTCATACATTCTGTTTGGAGTTCTATGAGCTGATACAATCTTAGTTTCAAATTTTATTTTGAGTATCTTAAGCACTTTGACTGTATATTTCATAGTTGAGTAATCTGATTGGCTACCCATTACAATTGCTACTTTATGATTTTTTTTGTTTTGCATTTATATATTTAATATCAAAAAAGCTAACACTAATATATATTTATTATATGAATTATAAAATCGATAATCTTCAATATTGTAAGTGGTCTCGAGAAGTATTTGAAATAAACCACCAAGCAGGCTTAGATGCTGTACATGTCACAGTTGTTTACCACGAGGATTATGATGAATTCCGTGAAAGATTAAAAGAATGGGATGAACATTTTAAAAATAATTCTGATTTAATTTTTCTAGGTAAAAATTTTAATGATATTGAGAAAGCTAAAAAAGAAAAAAAAACAGCAATTTTTTTTGGTTTTCAAAATTGCTCTCCTATTGAGGATGATATCGGTTTAATAGGAAAAGTTCACGAGCATGGATGTAGATTTATGCAGTTAACATACAATAATCAATCTCTACTAGCTACTGGATGTTATGAAAAAAATGACAGTGGCGTCACTAATTTTGGACGAGAAGCAATAAAAGAAATGAACAAGATTGGTTTAGTGGTTGACATGTCACATTCAGCAGAAAAAAGTACTTTTGACGCAATAGATATTAGTGAAAAGCCAATAGCTATAACGCATGCAAATCCTAGTTTTTGGCACAGTGCAAAAAGAAATAAATCTAAAGACCTATTAAAAACTCTAGCTGACAGCAAAGGAATGTTAGGACTATCATTATATCCCCACCATTTAAAAAATGGTACTAATTGCACATTAGAAAGTTTTTGTGAAATGACAGCTCAAACTGTAGAAATAATGGGTATAAATAACGTTGGAATAGGTTCTGATCTATGCCTGTTCCAGCCAGATACTGTTGTAGAGTGGATGAGAAACGGAACATGGGCTAAACAAAAAAATTTTGGTGAAGGAGGCAAATCAAAACCTGGCTTTCCTAAACAACCAAATTGGTTTGAAGATGCACGAGGTTTTAAAAACCTAGAAACTGGTCTTAAAAAAATTGGTTTTAGCGAAGAAGAAACAAATAAAATTTTGGGTAATAATTGGTTTAATTTTTATAAAGGTATAAATTAATGGAAATACAATTAAGAGATCCAAAAGAAGTAATGAAATTATCAAGACTCGGATCTTTTCATCAATCGAAACTTTCTTTTTTGAGATCTTTCTTGCAGGAATTTAAAAATTGGGAATACAAAAGAGATTTATTAGATTTGGATGAAAATGGTTTTGGAGTTGTTATTTATTCTTTTAAAAAAAAAAATAGAATTTATTCTTTGATTTGTTTTGCTAATAAAATAAGTGACCAAGAAAGATCAGATAGAGTGATTGCTACAAAATGGGACGCAGCTTTTACACTATTTGACGGCGTTCCAACAAAACAAGATATCGAAAGATTAAAACAAAATGTTCCAAAACAAGAAGTTGGTAGAATGTCATTTAAAGAACTTACATTATCTCGTGCAAACAAATCAGTGAGGATTTTTGATTATGTCGTTGAGTGTCTCTCAAATGGAAAACAACCAGATAAGGATAAATTAGCAAAAGTTGGATACCTTTACAGAACCACAGCTGTCTACGGCTCAGGAAAATTTGGGCTGGCTGATAGATTTAGAATTAAAAATAGAGAAGAAATATATGGACCATTTAGATTAGAAATGATGTTGGTATATCTTGTAAGACAATTTACTTTTGATCAAGTGAATCACATTGCAAAGAGTAAAAATCCTAAAAAAGCAGTCGCTTTAGATCCAAACATCTCTAGAAATCTAGGAATTGGGAACTCTACTGGTCTAGGGATGGCTCCATTTATTGTAAATCATCCTTTGTTACTAAATAATTGGATAATGGCAAGAGAAACTGCATTAAAACAAATTAGAGAAATAAAAGAGGTAAAAAAAAAAGATGTTGATCTAATAATTAGTTGCCTGCAAAATTCTAAAAAAAATATTGATAATTGGACTACTGAAAGTGAATTCCAACTATTAAAAATCAATAATTTAAAGAAAGATTTAGATTTATTGTTACAATATTTTTTAACTAAATTTGATTTCGAAAGAGAATTTTCTTATAACGATTTATATATTTGGGCAAAAAACAATCTAGGAGAAGAGTGTTTAGAATTTATGGTCTCAGTGATTATGGAGCCATATGAAAAAATTACAAATCCCTTAATAAGAACTATGAGTGCTGATGAAGAGAAGTTCTTTACAATACCAATAGAGAAAACGATTTTAGATTTAAGAACGGTTTTAGAATTAAAATACTCAGATATTCTTAAAATAGATTTTAAAAAAAAAGAAAATAATCAAAATTTTTGGTTTATTTCAAAAAACAAGGAAGAACCCAGGCTTGCCAACAGATTTCAAGATGAAGGTTCGGATTTAGAGCAACCATTAGCGATAGCAAGAGATATTAGTAAATTGTATGAAAGAATTTCAAATGAAAAAAATAGTTTAAAAATAGGCACTTTCTTAATGAATAATAATGACCTTAGACATGTCGTAAGAAGAGCGTTCATAACAGAAAAATTTCCGTATGCTGAAATTCAAGATAATACAATAGGCTCAAAATTAATGCCAATTGACATGCTAAGATTAAAGCTTTCTTTTTTTGGTGCGGTAAAATTTGATCCTCGGTCAGATAAATGGCTAAGAATCTGCATGTTTCAAGGAGCTCCATTACCAACTGAGCTCACAACATCAGATGACCATTGGGTTTATAATTCAATAAATTAATGAAAAGCTTTAGTGAAATAGACACCACTGTTAAAAGAGCTTCAAAAAGTATTGGATTTGAGTGGGGTGTAGCAGAAGAATTAGGAAAAAATATACGATTACTAGAAATGTTTGGATTGGCAGGTTTAAAAAATCTAAATTCATATTTTAAAATTTATAATCAAAAACAGTTTCAAAAAATAAGTTTAATATCTAAAATAAATACGTCTAGTATTGCTTATTGCCCAATCATATCAGGTACAAATTTCCTAGATCAGGTAATAAATTTAGAGACGATGAATGAGATAAATTTTGAAAATATGGCATACCCTTTATTATTTTTACCTTTTGTCAGTAGGTCAACAGAGATTATTGGTAAACGTATTTTTTTAAATATCGATGAAAAAGAATTTTTATTAAATTTTAACCAATCTATTTATTCTAATTATTTGAGTGGTGATATAATCGATTCTGCAAAAAAAATTAAAATAAAATTTATAGAAAACAAAAACACATTTGAAGAAAATGAATGGCAAGAACTTTATAAATTATCAGAGGGAACCTTTGTAGAGGAGACAGAACAATTGAAAAATTCAGCTGCTGGAGCAGGGCTTACAGATAATGACTAAAGAAGAGAAAAAATTAAATTTCAAAGAAATTGATAATAAATGTGAAGAATGTGGGAAAAAAGATGAAAGTGTGAGAGAAAATTTAATTTTATCTGGCTTTAAAATTTGCCAATCTTGCAGGGTTTCTAAAACAGTATTTCCAGTTTAGCTAATTGTACTTATTGGCAATGCATTCATTCTACTAATAACAAAAGATACTGATAAAAATGCAATTAGCAAGAAAGCTAAAAAAATTATACCAAAAGATTTAAGATTAGACTTTAGGCCCAAAACATGTTTCGTTGATATGATGAGAGACGCAAAAATCCAAAATTGAGTTAAAAATATCACAGGTAGAACTAAATCTGGTGTTACTGCAAAAAATCTAATTAACCCGGGTGCATGGGCATAACCAACACCAATTAAAACTTTTTTAAATGGTATTTTACTATTTTTATCTGGAAATAGTTTAACTCCAATTACAAAAATTAATATTGACCATATAAACCATGTCAAAATTGCAGTTAACCCCGATAATCCTATTGATGTTTTAATAATACTGTTGGCAGCAATTGCTCCAGCAACTCCCTCTAGGATCATTATAAGGCCAGCAAAGTATATAGCAGCCTCCCCAAAATATTTATAATCTGAATAAAGAGTTCTATCTAACTTCAGTGATTTAAAAATAATATCTAAAAATACAGCAAACATAATTTAAATGAGGAGCGAATTACTTCGCTCCTCGAATATTGAATTAACCTTTTACCACTTCTCTTGTATTTGCGTGGTATGACTCAGTAAATGGAATATCAACTACTACAGCATCAACAGGTTTACCAGGTTTTGTAGAATATTTTCTTGGTAAATGAACCTTATATTTAGTTCCAACTTTACCTTTTGGAAAACCATTCGGGTTTTTTGTACCATCGTATGGGACATATCCCATTGCGATATTCATTCCCTTTTCCGGATGATACCAAGGCGAGGTAATAAATCCTACAGGTTTACCGCCACTTGGTTTTGAAATTAACCAAAAGTCTGGAGCATATTCTGTTATTGGTTTTCCGCCCATTTCCATTCCAACTAATTGAAGTTTGTAAGGTTTTTTTCCTGCTTTTAATTGTTTTTTCATTTTTTCCAAAGCAGCCTTACCAACATAATTAGCTTTTTTCTTCCATTCACCTTTTCCTGATAATGATACTTGGTAACCAAGATTACATTGAAACGGATTGTGTTCGTGATCTAAGTCTTGACCCCAAGATAAAATCCCAGCCTGTATTCTTCTGTGGTGAGCAGGAGCAATAACTCTTAATTTATGTTTTTTTCCTGCTTTCAAAACTGCATTCCACATATCATCTGCATATTTTGTAGCATTTTTTAAATAAATTTCATATCCAGCCTCACCTGAAAAACCAGATTGTGAAATAACACAATCTCTTCCACCAACCTTAGCTTTTGCTAAGCCATAGTACGGCATATTATCTAAATCAACTTGTTTACCGATTAAATCTTTCATTAATGCTTTAGATTTTGGACCTTGTATTTGTACAGGACACGCATCTATTTCATCAATTTCACATTTAAATTTTTTATTTGCATTTACCCCTTGCAAGTAAAGTCCAATATCACTGTCTGATAAACTAAACCAAAATTCATCTTTAGCTACTCTTAATAATATTGGATCATTTAAAACACCACCTTTATAGTTACAAAGAATAACGTATCTTGCTCTCATTGGTGATATTTTTGTTGCATCTCTAGTAATTACATAATTAACAAATTTTTCAGCCTCTTTGCCTTTAACTCTAATTTGTCTTTCAACTGCAACATTCCACATCGTTACATCATTTTTAATTGATTTATATTCAACCATCGCACCATTTTTGCCTTTAACATAACCTCTTGGATGGTAAATACGATTGTATACAGTTGCTCTCCAACATCCTGCTCTCATTGATAAATGCCAATAAGGTGATTTTCTTACCCTTGTTGAAATTAACAATTCAACTTTTGTTGGTCCACTTTGTCTTAAATTATAAGGCACATGTCTGTCTGATTGGTTCACAGACGTTGCATGTTTCATTTTTGAATAATCAAACTCTTTAGACATATTCATTCTCCTTCAACCACTTGTTAGTTTCCTTCAAGCCGCCGAATGTATAAATGTGAAAAAAATCGGTATGCATTTTTAATTTCCCAATTAATTCATTAGGGTCTTTAGGTTTCATCAAATCTAATGCCTTACTAAAATTAGATTTTAGAAAGTTAATGGAATTTTTTGCACCTACAATATTAGCAAATTTAATTAGGCTAGTGATTTTAAGTGGTCCAGTAATCCCAACATGAACTGGTACTGACTGCTTGGATATAAAGTCAATTATAGGCTGAGGATCTAGCAACCATTGGGTGACTATATAATCAGCGTAAGGCTTTTTATCTTCCATTGCTTTTTCCAATTTAGAATCGGATATATCAGGACTCCCCTCTGGATGTCCAGCAATTCCTATCTTCATTTGTTCAAAATAACCTGTCTCCAAAAGTTGTATTGAGCTATCGAACTTACCAACAG
>CACNHI010000032.1 GCA_902620265.1 uncultured Pelagibacteraceae bacterium
GCAGGATTTCCAATTTCATCCCCTGGTGATTTTGAAGCAGTTTCTGCAATAAGCAAAGGAATTAAAAATTCTATACCTTGTGGATTAGCAAGAGCAATGAGAAAAGATATTGACGCTTGTCATGAATCTTTAAAATATGCAAAAAGATTTAGAATACATACTTTTATCTCAACAAGCCCAGTTCACATGAAGCACAAACTTAATATGTCTGATGATCAAGTCGTAGACGCAGTTAAAGACAGTGTAACATATGCAAGAAAATTTACAGATGATGTTGAATGGTCATGTGAAGACGGAACAAGAACTAATTTAGATTTTATGTGTAAAACAATTGAACTTGCAATCAAATGTGGAGCAACAACAATAAATATACCAGATACAGTTGGGTATTCTATTCCTGAAGAATTTGCAAAAACAATTACGCATATAAAAAATAATGTACCAAATATTGATAAAGCAATTATATCTGCCCACTGTCACAACGATTTAGGTTTAGCTGTTGCTAATGCGTTAGCCGGTTTGTCAGCTGGTGTTAGACAGATAGAGTGTACAATTAATGGTATTGGTGAGAGAGCAGGAAATGCTGCCTTAGAAGAGATTGTTATGGCAATAAAAACAAGAAATGATTTAATGCCTTATGAAACTGGAATCAAAACTGAATTAATTAGTAAAGCGTCAAAGATAGTTTCAAACGCTACTGGCTTTCCAGTCCAGTTTAACAAAGCAATTGTAGGCAAGAATGCGTTTGCACACGAATCTGGTATTCATCAGGATGGAATGCTAAAAAATAGAGAAACCTATGAGATTATGACACCCGAAAGTGTTGGAGTAAAAAAAACTTCTTTAGTTATGGGTAAACACTCTGGGAGACATGCTTTTAAAGACAAGTTAAATGATTTAGGATACACAGATGTAACTGATGACGTAATCCAAGCTGCTTTTGGAAAATTTAAAATTTTAGCCGATAAAAAGAAACATATCTACGATGAGGATATAGTTGCATTAGTTGATGATAGCTTAATAATTGACAACAAAATTAATGCTATAAATCTAAAATCTCTAAAAGTATTTGCCGGAACAGGTGAGCCTCAGAGAGCAGAAATGACGCTAGACGTTTTTGGTGAGGTAAAAAAAACTGTTCAAACTGGTGATGGTCCAGTTGATGCAATATTTAAATGTATTAAAGATCTTTACCCACATGATGTAAAATTATCTTTATATCAAGTACATGCAGTAACAGAGGGAACTGATGCTCAAGCAACTGTCAGTGTAAAAATAGAGGAGAATGATAGAACAACTGTAGGTCAGTCAGCTGACACAGATACTTTAGTCGCATCTGCCAATGCATATTTGAATGCTTTAAATAAAATGTTAATTAAAAGAGAAAAAAAATCTCTTTCACAAAATATTGAACACCAAAAAGTAAAAGGAGGAGTATAAAATGGGACTTTTAGATAAAGTAACAGCAATGTGGAGCCAAGACATGGCTATTGATTTAGGAACAGCAAACACTTTAGTAGTTCTTAAAGGGCAAGGAGTAGTTCTAAATGAGCCTTCAGTAGTAGCAGTAGTTGATAACAAAGGAAAAAAATCTGTTTTAGCAGTAGGCGATGAAGCAAAGACAATGCTTGGAAGAACACCTGGAAATATACAAGCAATCAGACCTTTAAGAGATGGGGTAATAGCTGACTTTATAGTTACAGAAGAAATGATTAAGCACTTTATAAAAAAAGTTCATAAAAGAAGCTCATTTGCTAATCCAAGAATATTAATTTGTGTTCCAACTGGATCAACCCCAGTTGAAAGAAAAGCTATTCAAGACAGTGCTCTTGCTGCAGGTGCTAGAAGAGTTCAGTTAATCGAAGAACCAATTGCAGCTGCTATTGGAGCAAACTTACCAATATCTGAAGCAACTGGCTCAATGGTCATTGATATAGGAGGAGGAACAACAGAGATTGCCGTGATGTCTTTAGGTGGAGTTGTTTATTCAAATTCTTTAAGAGTTGCAGGTGATGCGATGGATCACTCTTTGATAAGTTATATGAGAAGAGAATATAACTTAATGATCGGGGATAGTACTGCTGAAAAAATCAAAAAAGAGGTTGGTACTGCGATTGCAACCAATAACAATACTTATGCTGTTAAAGGAAGAGATTTAAGATCTGGAACTCCAAAAGAGGTAAACATTAGCGAGGAAGATACAGTAGAAGCATTGAATCCAATTTTAAGAGAAATGATTAATGGTATTAAGGATGCGTTAGAAAATACACCTCCAGAATTATCAGCAGACTTAGTTGATATGGGTTTGACACTTACTGGTGGAGGAGCTTTATTAAAAAACATTGATAAAAGATTTTCAAAAGAAACTGGTTTACCAGTTCACATTGCTGATGACCCATTAGCATGTGTTGCAGTTGGAACAGGAAAAGCTCTAGATCAAGAAGAAACATTTAATTCAATGTTATCGGAGTATTAATTTGTTAAAATGCAAGCTAGCAGGGATGACTTTGTAATTGCTATTCGTTCTGCTTTTCTAAAAAAGGAGAACAAACAAAAGTTTTCTTTATTAGCTTTAATTTTTTTAACATTTATAATTCTTGTTTCTGAAAAATTCAATTTTAAACCAATTGACTACTTAAAAATTTCTTTAAGAGAAGTTGCTTATAGATCAACATTTATTGTTTCTGTTCCAGAAAATTTTGTTAAGAAATCTTATGTAACAATTGTAAACCATTTTAATGTTTATGATGAAAATAAATTGCTTAAGGAAAAGTTAGATTTCGAATTATCTAAGAACTATAATTTTGAATATATTTTAGAAGAAAACAAAAGACTTAAATCAACAATAGAAGAAACGAATATTTTAACATCAGAAATAATTGGAAAAGTTCTTGTAGATAAAAAAAGTCCTTTTCTTAGATCAGTAATTATTAATAGAGGAAGTAAAGATAGAGTAGAATTAGGTATGGCTGTAATGGATAAGAGTTATTTAATTGGAAAAGTTGTAGAAGTATCATTCACTACATCAAGAGTTTTACTTTTATCTGACTTAAATAGTAAAGTTCCTGTAGATATAATGCCAAACAATATTCAATCTATTTTATCTGGAACAGGAGATAATGAAGGGGTTATTCAGTACACAAGACAGCAAGATTTGATTGAAGAAAATGCTATAGCGTTCACGTCTGGAGCAGGCGGGCTATTTAAATCCGGTATTCCAATAGGAAAAATATTCAAAGATTCTTCAAATAACAAAACGCTTGTAAGTTTTTTTTCTGATTTTTCTCAACTTCGATATGTAAAAATAATTTCATTTAAAGAGGAAACTGAATAATGGCGGAGATAAGTAAATTTAGTTATTTAAAAAAATTCCTTGAGAAGGGACCGATTATTCTTTTAATAGTTTCAGTATTAAATGAATTTGATTTTAATTATCTTAATTTGAAATACTTCTCATTTAATTTTCCTTTTATTTTAATTTATTATTGGAGTTTAAAAAGATCTGGAAGCCTTGGTTATGGATTAATATTTTTATGTGGCTTATTAAATGATGTAGTAACTGGGTTGCCCATAGGTGTAAGCTCACTAGCCTACTTACTTATCTGTGTTTTTTCATCTTATTTAAGAAATATAACATTAAGACCAAGTGCAATAAAAGACTGGTTCTTTTTTGGGTTAGCTATTTTAGTTGTTAATTCTTTATTTTATTTAATTGTTGGTTTAGTATTTGATGTAGAATTAGAGTATTACAGTATATTGGTAAATATACTTTTCACTTTCTTATTTTATATAATCTTTAGTGGATTATTTGATTATTATCAAAAATTAATCTTTGGAGCTCAAAATGTTTAGTAGTAACGACTCTAATGTTAGAAAATTTAATACCATTAATAGAAGAGTATTTATTTTATCCCTTGCAAAGGGAGTAGTGTTTACAGGTATTTTAGCTAGACTTTTTACACTTCAAATAAGCGATAATAAAAAATATCTCACTTTATCTGATAAAAATAGACTTAGAGAATGGAGATTGCCTCCAGTTAGAGGAGAGTTCAAAGATTATTTTAACAACACAATTGCTGGAAACACCGAAGTTTATCAACTACATGTAATTCCAGAACAAGTTGAAAATTTTAAAAATTTAATGGTTAGATTAAAAAATATTCTTTCATTGTCAGATAAAGAATTTTCAAAAATTGTTAAGAAAAAAAATCAACAAAAACCATGGGAGACACTTATAATATCTGAAAATTTATCATGGGATCAATTTTCAAAGGTTAATTATTACTTACATGAATTGTCTGGTGCAAAACCAGTTCTTTCTGTTGCAAGAAGCTATCCATTTAAAGAAAATTATACTCATGTTTTGGGATATGTTGCACAAGCTAGTGAAAAAGATTTATTAGATAATGAAAATATTAAAAATAAACATGTCCCAGGTTTAAGAGTTGGAAAAACAGGATTAGAAAAATCTTTTGAAAATGAGCTAATTGGTTCAAATGGTGTTCAAAGATATGAAGTAAATGCATTTGGAAAGAGAATTAAACAACTTAATTTTCAAAAAGGAGATAAAGGCAGAGAAATAAAACTAACTTTAGATACAGAAGTTCAAAAGTTATGTAATGAACTTTTAGCAAACAAATCTGGATCTATAAGTGTGATGGATATTTATACAGGGGAAGTTATTGCAATGCATTCATCTCCATCTTTTGATCCGAATTTATTCTTATATGGCATAAGCTATAAAGATTGGGATACAATTAAAAATAATCCTAATAAGCCCTTGATAAACAAAACAATTTCTGGACTTTATTCACCTGGTTCAACAATAAAACCTGTTGTAGCACTATCTGCCTTAGAAAATAATGTTATATCTCCAAATTTTAAGGTGAGATGTACAGGAAAGATGGAGATGTATGGTCAAACCTATCATTGTTGGAAGAAGAAAGGGCACGGCGTTGTTGATCTAAGAAGTGCAATTATACAATCTTGTGACACATATTTTTATGAAATGTCTAGGAGATTAGGAGTAGATCGTCTAAAGGTTACAGCATCAAGATTTGGTTTGGGTAATAAAGTTTTTAATAACTTATATAAAGAGGAAAAAGGTGGTCTATTTCCATCTACAAACTGGAAAAAAGCAAATCTTGGTCAGGGTTGGGTATTAGGAGAAACGCTTATTACTGGGATTGGGCAAGGTTACGTACAAACCACTCCACTTCAGCTTTGTTTAATGACTGCTCAATTAGCAAATGGTGGTTTCAAAATTTATCCAACTTTAATATCAAATAAATATCAAGAAAGTCTTGAAAAGATAAAATATAAAATGAGTCAAAATCTAGCAAAAGAAGAAAAATATGACTCATCTATTATAAGAACGGCCGAAGAGTTTTTCAGACCTGGTGAAAAAGATTATAAAAAACTTTTTAGAAATCAAGAAAATGTCAAATTTGTTCTTGAAGCGATGTTTGCTTCTACAAATCAGTGGAATGGTACATCTTATAAATCAAGGATAGAGGATCCAAAATATCAATTCGCAGGAAAAACAGGAACAGCTCAAGTAAAAAGAATTACAGAAGAACAAAGAGAACTTGATTTAGAAACTTCACAAATTCCCTACGAAGATAGAGATCATGCCTGGTTTGTTGCTTTTGGTCCTTATAAAAATCCGAGATATTCTATAAGTGTATTTGTTGAGCATGGTGGATCAGGAAGCAAAGCGGCTGCCCCACTTGCAAAACAAGTAATAAAAAAGGTTATCGATAGACACGAAGAACGTGAAAAGTTAAGAAAAAGAAATTTAGTAAATATATAAATGTTTCAACAATCATCATATACAGAACAGTTAACATTCTTCCAAAAATTAAAATCATTTGATTTTATACTTGTGGCGTGTGTTTTAATACTAGGGTTGGTAAGTAATTTATCTATGTTTTCGACAGATGGTGGAGAGTTTTTATATCACACTAAAAGTCACTTAATTAGATTTTTAGTATTTTTTATTTTGATGCTTTTTTTGTCTTTTTTCAGTCTGAGATTTTGGCATTCTACTGCTTATCTTTTTTATATTGTTATTCTTGGTTTTTTAATTTGGGCTTCTTTATATGGTATTACGGCCTCTGGATCTCAGAGATGGATTAATCTTTACTTTATAAATCTTCAACCATCAGAACTTATGAAAATTGCAATTATAGTATGTTTTGCAAGATTTTTTCATAGGGAACAAATTACAAATGTTAGTAGTTTTAAAAATATAATTGTTTCTCTAGCAATTCTTGTGATGCCAATAGTGTTAGTTGTTAGCCAACCAGATCTTGGAACATCAATTCTAATAGCTGCCAGTGGACTTATCGTATTGTGG
>CACNHI010000033.1 GCA_902620265.1 uncultured Pelagibacteraceae bacterium
TATGAAGCTAGATCAATACACTACAATTCAAAAAAAAAAACAAAAGGAATTTATGGTAAAGCCTCTAAAGAGGAAATGAAAGAATTAAGAGACGAAGGTATTGAAACGCATACTATTCCATGGGTGGAGGATAAAGATAATTAGATTTTCTTGAATTGAGCTATATAGTTTACCGAAGTATCACTTTTTATGTTCCAAGTTTGGTTTAAAGGATTAAATACAACACCATCAATTTTCTCAGTTTTCATTGAATTTTTTTCTGCAAATTCAATAAGTTCAGATGGTTTCACAAATTTATTCCATTCATGTGTACCGATTGGTAACCATTTTAAAATATATTCTGCACCCACTATAGCAAAAAGATAAGATTTAAAAGTTTTGTTTAAAGTTGCTACAAACATTATGCCATTTTTTTTTAGAAATTTAGAGCTATTTTTAAGAAAAACATTTACATCATCTACGTGCTCAATAATTTCCATATTTAAAATAATATCAAATTTTTCTTTGATATTTAGTTTTTCAGGAGATGAGCAGATATATTTAATTTTTAGTTTTCTCTTTGATGAATGAATTTTTGCGATATTAATATTTTGTTGAGATGCGTCTATACCAGTTACATCTGCTCCCAATCTACTCATTGGTTCGCTAAGCAATCCACCACCACAACCAATATCTAGAATTTTTAACTTTCTTAAAGGTAATTTATTATATTTTAGCTTAAAATGTTTAATGCTATTTTCTTTAATATACTCTATCCTCACAGGATTAAATTTATGTAAAGGTTTGAACTTGCCATCCGGATCCCACCATTCAGAAGCTATTTTAGAAAATTTTTCTATTTCTTTTTTATTAATTGTGTTATTTTTCATTTTTAATGGACATAATAACTAAAATGTAATTTATCAAGTAATTTTAATTTAAATTAAAGAGTATTCAATGAAAATTGTTGTATTAAAATTTGGTGGTACCTCAGTAGGTTCTATCAATAGAATTAAAATAATTGCTAAGATAATTAACCAATATATTAAATCTAAAAAAAAAGTAATAGTAGTTTCATCTGCAATGAGTGGTGTGACAAATGAATTGATAAGTAAAACTAAGCAAATAAGCGATAATTTTATTCCATCTGAATACGATGTTCTAGTTTCAACTGGTGAACAGATGTCCTGCGCATTTATTGCAGGAAGATTGAATCATATAGGAATAAAGTCTAGATCTTGGTTAAGCTGGCAGATACCTATTCTCACAGAAGGAGATTTTAAAAAATCAAGAATTACAAATATATTTAAAAAAAGGATTTTACAATATCTTCAAAAAGGAGGGGTGCCAATAATCACAGGCTTTCAAGGTGTTAATCTTGAAAATAGAATAACCACTTTAGAACGTGGAGGATCTGACGCAAGCGCAATTATGATCGCTAAATTCTTTAAAGCTGAAAAATGTATAATTTATACAGATGTTGAGGGTATTTATACAACAGATCCAAACTATCTCAAAAAAGCAAAAAAAATACAAAAGATTTCATATGAGGAAATGCTCGAAATGTCATCCTTAGGAGCAAAAGTAATGCAACCTGCTTCAATTCAGGATGCAAGATTAAATAGAATTAATGTTGATGTAAGATCGTCTTTTGTGAATAAAGCAGGGACCTTAATTACAAAAAGAAAAAATATTTCTCAAGATAAGATTATTACTGGAATTTCTTTCACAAAAAATGACTCTAAAATAACTTTGCTGGGAGTTGTTGACAAACCTGGTGTTGCTGCATCAATATTTGAACCATTATCAAAAAATTTCATAAATGTAGATATGGTAGTACAAAATATTTCTTCGGATGGAAAGCAAACAGACTTAACTTTTACAGTGAAAAACGATGATATTATTAAAACAGAAAAACTTTTAAAAAAAAATAAAAATATTAATTTTAAAAAAATATTAATAAAAAAAAATGTTTCTAAAATATCAATTATTGGTGTTGGGATGATCACTACTCCTGGTGTAACATATAGAATGTTTAAGGCGTTAGCCAAAAGCAGAATCAATATTCAAGTCATTTCAACATCAGAAATAAAAATTTCTGTTTTGATAAATAAGCAATTAATTAAAAAAGCTATTAATGCGCTTCATAAAGAGTTTAATTTGTAAAAATGAGTATAAGACCTTTTAGAGATATTGTTAGAAGAAAAACCAAAGTTATTAAAGTTGGTAAACTAAATGTGGGCGGGGACAATCCTATCAGTGTGCAATCGATGACCAATACCATAACTAGTGATGTGAAAAGTACAATAAAACAAGTTCAAGAAATATCGAAAGCTGGTGCAGATATTGTACGTGTGTCATGTCCAGATACAGATTCAACAAAAGCACTGAAAAAAATTGTAAAACATATAGATATCCCTTTAGTTGCGGATATTCATTTTCATTATAAGAGAGCGATTGAGGCAGCAGATGCCGGAGCTGATTGTTTAAGGATTAATCCTGGTAACATTGGTGATCTTAGTAAAATTAAAGAGGTAATAAAATCTGCAAAAGACAATAATTGTTCAATAAGAATTGGAGTAAATGCTGGATCATTAGAAAAGGATATCTTGGAAAAGTTTAAAGAACCATGCCCAGAAGCTTTAGTGGAAAGTGCTTTAAGAAATATAAAAATTTTGGAGGATTTAAATTTTAGAAACTTTAAAATTAGTGTTAAATCGTCAGATGTTTTTTTATCTGTAAAATCATACAAACAACTATCTGAAAAAACAGATTACCCTCTTCATCTTGGTATAACTGAAGCAGGAAGCTACATTCCAGGCAGTATTAAATCTGCAATAGGCTTAGGCAATTTACTAATGGAAGGCATAGGAGATACTATCAGGGTTTCATTATCAGATGATCCTGTTCAGGAGGTAAAAATTGGAAATGAAATTCTAAAATCAATTGGATTACGAAATCGAGGAGTTAAAATCATATCTTGTCCTTCTTGTGCGAGACAGGGATTTAAAGTTATTGATACTGTTAAAATATTGGAGGATAAACTTTCTCACATAAACGAACCTATAACACTTTCCATAATCGGCTGTGTAGTAAATGGACCAGGTGAGGCAGCATTTACTGATATTGGTGTTACAGGCGGAGGAAGAGAAAGCAATATGCTCTATTTGAATGGAGTTCAAATAGAAAAATTAAGTAATAAAGATATTATTTCTAAAGTTGTTGATTTAGTTGAGAAAAAAGCAGAGGAAATTAGAAATAAAAACTGATGATACCTTTAGAAAAAGTTAAAAATATAATTGATAAACATTCTAAATTAGAGAGCGACTTATCGTCGACCAATATTGATAAAAAAAAATTTGCCGAGATGTCAAAACAATATGCTGATTTAAGTGAGGTTGTTGATGATGCTAAATTCTACACATCATTTGAAATTGAGAAAAAAGACTTAGAGAAAATTATCAATGATAAATCGAGCGACAAAGATATGATAGAACTTGCAAATTCTGAGCTCTCAGCATTAATTTCTAAAATTGAAAAAGTTAAAAAAAAATTAACTATTTTTCTTTTACCAAAAGATGAGGCAGACAAGAAAAATGCAATTTTGGAGATAAGAGCTGGTACAGGTGGTCTGGAAGCTAGTTTATTTGCTTCAGATTTATTTAAAATGTATGAAAAAATTTGTAATAATAAAAAATGGTCTCTTGAGGTTATAAGTATTTCTAAAAGTGAAGCAGGTGGTCTAAAAGAGGTGATAGCATCAATTAAAGGAAAAAATATTTATTCAACACTTAAATATGAAAGTGGGGTGCACCGCGTGCAAAGAGTACCTGAAACCGAAACACAAGGTAGAGTGCATACGTCTGCAGCAACAGTGGCAGTTTTACCAGAAGCAGAGGAAATAGACGTTAAAATTGAAGAAAAGGATTTAAGAATCGATGTTTTCCGAAGCAGCGGACCAGGCGGGCAGAGCGTAAACACAACAGACTCAGCTGTAAGAATAACACATATACCAACAGGTTTAGTTGTTAGTCAACAAGATGAAAAATCTCAGATAAGGAATAAGGAAAAAGGATTGAAAATTTTAAGAGCTAGAATTTATGAGTTTGAGAGAAAAAAAAAAGAAGATGAGAGATCTAAATATAGAAAAAGCAAAATAGGAACTGGTGATAGATCTGAGAGAATAAGAACATATAACTTCCCTCAAGGCAGGGTGACTGACCATCGAATTAATTTAACATTACATAAACTTAACGAATTTATGGAGGGTGAAGTATTTGATGAAATGATTGAAAATATTAATTTGCAAGCCCAAGAAGAATTAATGAGTGCAAATTAAAATGCAAAATATATATAATATTTTGAATATTGGGTTTAGAGAACTAAAAAATTCTTTGATTAAAAACCCTAAACTTGACGCTGAGGTTTTACTCTCCCATGTATTAAATAAAAGTTTAAAAGAAATGATAATAGATAATGTTATAAAACCAAATAACAGTGAGATTAATAAATTTAAGGCGTTAATTGAAAGAAGAAAGTTAGGAGAACCAATAGCATATATTGTAAGAAATAAAGAGTTCTGGAATTATAATTTTTATGTAGATCAAAATGTCCTGATACCAAGACCTGATACAGAAGTCATTCTTGAGCAAATTTTTAAATTTTTAGATAAAAATCAAAAAAAATCAGTTTTAGATATAGGAACTGGGTCAGGTTGCATTATAATATCTTTAGCAAAAGAGTGTCCAAACATTTATGGTGCTGCAATAGATATATCAAAAAAGGCTCTAAATGTAGCCAAATTTAATGCAAAAATACATCAACTAAAAAATAGAATTAAGTTTTATCATTCATCTGTTGACAATTTTTTCAAAGGAAAATATGATTTAATAATATCTAATCCTCCATATATTAATAGTTTTGATTTAAAATATTTGGAAAAAGATATTATTGGTTATGAACCATTAGTATCACTTAAGGGGGGCCTGGATGGTTCTTCTATATTAAATAAGGTGATTAAAAAATCTTCTAGTTTAATAAAGGTTGGTGGAAAATTAGTATTAGAAATTGGATATAACCAAAAATATATAGCTATGAAATTACTTAAAAAAGAAATGTTTTACATAAATAAAATAGTAAGAGATTATTCCAATAATGACAGATGCATTGTCGCCACAAAATTATAAATTTAAGTTATGAGACCATATAAAAACAACCATAAAAGACAAAAATTCAGAACAAATGGCGATAGAAGTTTAAATAGAAATTTAGATAATCAATCAATCATATCAAATACTAACTTTCAAAGAAAACCACATCGTAATAATCAAAGTGCGTCAAGATTGATTGAAAAATATAATAATCTTGCTAGAGAAGCATTCTCATCAGGAGACAAAATACTTTCAGAAAATTACTATCAATTTTCTGACCATTATTTGAGAGTTCTTAATGAGAAAGAAAAAAATCATAACCAAGTAATAAGTGATAGAGATAGACAAAGTAATGGAAAATCTGATTCATCGAAGAATGAAAAAATTGAGGAAAAAAAAATAGCTTCTAGTTAAAACCTGCAATTATTTCAGATTTTAATACATTAATTTTTAACTTACTTACTTCAAATAATTCTCTCGATTTATTTTTTAATATTTTACCTGATGGCAGTTTCAAAGTTTGTGAATTTATTCTTTTTCCATTATGAATAACTTCGTAATGCAAATGCGGACCTGTTGACTTTCCAGTTGAACCTACATAGCCAATAATCTGACCTTGTTTAACTCTTTTGCCTTTTTTAATATTGGCTGCAAATTTTGACATGTGTGCGTACACAGTACTATAAGAAGAGTTATGTCTAATTTTTACACAATTTCCTCCACCACCGCACCAACTTGCTTTGGCAACTACACCATCTCCAGAGGCCATAATTGGAGTTCCCATTGGCGCAGCAAAATCTGTTCCTCTATGCATTTTATTATATCCATCAATTGGATGTTTCCTCATTCCATATGGGGAAGATAGGCGTGCACCATTTATTGGTGTCTTCATTAAAGCTTTCTTTACACTTTTGCCATTTATATCATAATGTCCTTCATCTCCATTATCATTAAAATAATAAAAAGCGTTACTTTGGTTACTTAAATTTAGGTCAGCGAAAATAATGTTTCCTGTATTAAATATTTTTTTATTATCATCCTCAAAAATTTCGTATACAATTTGAAAAGTATCATTTCTACGAATATCTCTTTGGAAATCAATTTGAAATCCATATATTCTTGCAAATTCAACTATTATATTTGCTGGAATTTTATTTTTAATTGC
>CACNHI010000034.1 GCA_902620265.1 uncultured Pelagibacteraceae bacterium
TGTTAAAAAAATATATTAAATCAAAAATACCTAATACTAACAAAAAAAATCTTACAGATTTAATTGATGTAGTGCTACAGGACCTTGAAAAATCGCGATTTATAAATGATGAATTTTATTCTAAGTCCAAAGCAAAGAGTTTGATACAACGAGGAAGTTCCATCAATAAAATAAGAAGCGTACTTTTATCAAAAGGTATTAGGGACAAATATATTAATGAAACAATTGAAAAAATTAATGAAGAAAATGAGGATCAGGATTTTTTTTCTGCAGTAAAACTTTGTAAAAAAAAAAGAATAGGACCAGCACGTAATGAGAGCAATAGACCACTTTTTTATAAAAAAGATATTGCAGTTTTAGCGAGAGCAGGATTTGATTTTGAAGTTTCAAGAAAAGTAATGGATATCGATACTGAGGAATATTTAAAAATAATAAATTTACTCTAATTTGTCTTTTTTATTTTTTTTAGATAAATAATATTCTATTTTGCTTTTGATATAATTCTTTACAAAAACAAATACCAACAAACCAAAAATTGATACAGAAACTAAGATAATTAGAATTATTCTGATTTGTTCATCCATTATAAGTTTTTTGATCTTTTGACAATTAAACTTGGGTTTTTAAAATCTTTTTTTCCATAAAGTATTTCGTTTCCCTCAAAATCCGTAATGGTACCACCAGCATTTTTTAAAATAGCGTGACCAGCAGCTATATCCCACTCAGATGCTCTTGGCTCAGCTACATATAAATCGTATTCTCCAGTTGCAATTACACAAAATTTAAAAGAGCTTTTCATTTTTTTAAAACTTGTTACCCCAATTTTATTATGAATTTCAGAGATTTGTGTTTTTAAATTATCAGAATACGAAACTGCGACGATTTCATTTTGATTTGTTTTTTTTTCACAATTAATTTTTGTTTCAACTCCATTGGTATATTCATAACAATATTTTGGAGCGTGTGTATAAAATAGTCTTTTTTTAGCAGGGGCATAAATAATACCGAGTTCAGGTTTTTTATTTAAAATTAATGCTGCATTTAAAGTAAATTCATCTTTTTTGTTTATATAATCATGAGTTCCGTCTATTGGATCAATTAACCAAAATTTAGTTAAGTCGCTACTTTTTTTATTTAAACTGCTTTCCTCAGATACTATTGGAATATCTGGAGTTAGTTCTTTAATTTTATTTGTGAGTATTTCATTTACCTCTAAATCTCCGTTTGTAACTGGTGTATTATCATTTTTTACTTCAGTTTTTAAACCCATATCTCTTAAGTGCAATGCTCTCTTCCCAGCATTCAAAAAACATTCTTTCAACTCGGTATTTAGGTTTTTAAGTTCATTAACATTCATTATATTTTTTTTAATATTTTTTTTAGTTCTATTATTTTTGCATTGATTACTTTTTTTCCCACGTTTTCGAAATTTACAGTAACTTTTTCATTTATAATTGATTGGACTTGGCCAATTCCCCATTCTTTATTTAGAGGATTTATAACTTTGTCACCTGGATCAAAATCTAAAATCATTTAATTTAATTTATAATAGAATTAGGTATAAATACCATCAATATGAAAATAAAATTAAATTCTATAGGTTTAGACAAAGATCCTAAGGATACCACAGTAGTGGTAGCTATGTCAGGAGGAGTCGATTCCTCAACTGTTGCAGGAATTATGAAAAAAGAGGGTTATAATGTTATCGGAGTTACTCTGAAACTTTATGACGACAATAAAGAAAACAAACATTCTAAGCAATGCTGCACAGGACAAGACATCATGGACGCAAAGCGTGTTGCCCAAAAATTGGATATAAAGCATAAAATTTTTTATTATCAAAGTAAATTTAAAGAGAGTGTTGTAGATAATTTTGTTGAAAGCTATTTAAATGGCGAAACACCAATTCCATGCGTTCAATGTAATAAAACAGTGAAATTTAACGACCTATTTCTAGAGTCAAAAAATTTGAATGCCGATGCATTAATTACCGGTCATTACGTAAAAAGTTTAACCAAAAATAATATTACAAACATGTATAGAGCAATAGACGAAAACAGAGACCAAAGTTATTTTTTATTTAATACGACAAGAGAACAATTAAATTATTTAAGATTTCCATTAGGTGGAATGTTAAAATCAAAAACAAGAGAAGTTGCCAAGGAACTGGGTTTGAATGTTGCTGATAAACCAGATAGCCAGGATATATGTTTTGTTCCTAATGGCGACTATGTTTCAGTAATTGAAAAAATAAGACCTGACGCATTTAAAAAAGGAAACATTAAAAACACCGAAGGTAAAGTTTTAGGTGTACATGATGGAATTGTAAATTTTACAATTGGACAAAGACGAGGTATTAAAATAGCAGCAAAAGATCCTTTGTATGTTATTGATATAGATCCAAAAAAAAATGAGATCATTGTTGGAAATAAAAAAGAACTACTAAAAAAAGAGATTATTTTAAAAGATATAAATTTTTTGGTTGATAAATCAGTATTTAATAAAGAAATATTTGTAAAAGTAAGATCTACAGGAAGATTAATAAAATCAAAACTAAATATAATAAATAATCATGCGCAATTAAACCTTTTTGATGATGAGTATGGTATATCTCCGGGTCAGGCATGTGTATTTTACTCAAAAGATAATTTTGGAGATAAAGTTCTTGGTGGTGGTTGGATTTCTAAGAATTAGTATTTTTTTTCCACATAAAGTAAGTAAGTAAATAAAAACTTATTACTCCAACAAAATAGTCCCACTCAAGCGCATGTTTAAGGAATTTATTACCTGGCATACTAACTATAGGAATTGCTAATATTGCAACAATGATCAACAGGCTTACAAGAAGCCCTTTTAGTTTTAAAAATTTCAAATTAATTTTATCAATAATCTTATCTTTTAACTTGTATAAAGTAATTACAAGATAAGCTTGTGCAATAATTTCAAAAATAATAAAAAGAAGCATCACAACTCTTCTAAACAATTTATATAGATCATAGTCAAACTTAATTCCTAGAAATATAGAATGAATGGTTAAAAGAATTGCCGAACCTATACCGAAAAAAATTATTTTACTCACATTTTTATTATTATCATCGAATGTAAGAATGATATTTTTATTATAAATCCAATATTTAATTAATAAGTACGAGGTTAAAAACATAGCAGGTTTAAATATTAAATATGTTGGAAAAACTCTTGCAGTTCTACTTATTGAGGCACCTCCATCAATATATGGAATTGTATTAAGTATAATATCCTCCGGACGAAAAAGTCCGTGAAATTGTGTGATTAATATAAGGCATGCATTAATAGCAAAGAAAGGAACTATAAAAATCCACAAAGTTATGGATTTGACCTTTTGAATACTATCCATTTTGGGTTTGATTATTTCTTTTTATTTTTTTTTCTTGCTCTTCTTTTTTTTGAGCCCATTTTTCTTCGGCCTCTATGCTTCTTTGGATATCCCATAATTACCTCAAATTATAATTTTTATTGACTTATTTGTTGGATATAGCATTGTCAATCTTACATATCAAATTTATTTATGGGAAATTCATTTAAAACTATCTTAAAACAAACATCAAAAGACTTTAAAAATCGCTCAGTAAATCCTCCATTGGTCAGAACATCAACAATGGTTTTCAAGTCAATGAGTGACTTAAGGCAAACACAAAAAAAAAGTTTAAAAAATCCAAAGGGTGGTTTTTTTGATTATGGAAGGCAAGGTACTTCAACCACACTTGAATTAGAGAAATTATTAACCAAACTGGAAGAATCCTATCATACCTTTTTGACACCTACTGGATTTGGTGCAGTTTTTCTGACTTTATTTAGTATATTAAGACCAGGTGATGAATTAATAATTGCTGATCCAGTTTATAGCCCAACTAGAAATTTAACAGAAAAATATTTAAAAGATTTTAAAATACTCGCAAAGTTTTATAATCCAAATGATTTAAGCACAATCAAAAAAAATATCACAAAAAAAACTAAACTTATTTATGTAGAAAACCCGGGAAGCAATACTTTTGAGTTTCAAGATCTGGGAAAAATACTTTCCATAGCAAAAAGTAAAAAAATTTATACAGCAATAGATAATACATGGGGGACTCCTTACTTTTTGAAGCCTATAAAACTAGGATTTGATTTATCAATAGTTTCTGGGACTAAATATTATTCAGGACACTCAGATGTTATGGGAGGAAGTCTAGCAGTGAGTCAAAGAGTATTTAGAAGAGTTTTACAAGCGCATAACATGACGGGTTTAAGATTAGGTCCTGACGATGCATATCTAATTATGAGAGGGTTAAGAACATTAGATGTTAGACTAGATAAACACCAAGAAAATACAAGTAGAATAGCACGATTTTTGTCCCAAAAAAAAAATATTGAAGTTTTATATCCTATCAAAAAAAACTCGAAAAATTATAAGTTATGGAAAAAATATTACTCAGGTTCATCAGGATTGATGGGATTAAAAATTACTTCAAAAAACAAAAAGTCTGTCGATAAATTTGTTAACTCTTTAGGTCATTTTGGTCATGGTTATAGCTGGGGTGGTTTTGAAAGTCTTGCTTTACATCAGGAAATAAAAGAACAAGGAAATAGAAAATTTTTAAAATTAAAAAGCAACGAATATATTGTCAGATTGCATATCGGACTTGAAGATTTAAAAGATCTCATATTAGATTTGAAAAAATCTTTAAAACATATTAGATAAGTGTTGTGCATTTTTTTCAAACAAGAACAGCTTTAATAACTCTAGTAGCTGCATGTTTAGTTGTTCTGATATCATTAAGTGTTAGGCAAGTATTTGGATTATTTTTCATTGATTTTAATAATGATCTTGGGATTTCAAATACAGAGTTTGGCTTAGCTATTGGAATTCAAATGTTAGGTTGGGGTTTGTCAGGACCAATTTTTGGTGCAATTGCAGATAAATATGGTGGTCACAGAGCAATAATACTTGCATTCTTATTTTATATTTTAGGAGTATATTTATTATACAATGGTCCAAATACAGGAATTTATTTTCAAATTAGTTTAGGAGTTTTAATTGGTATTGGATGTGGTGGCACTGCTATTAGTATCCCAATGTCAATAGTAGGAAAACATTTTCCTCTTTCAAATAGAACAATTGCAATGAGTATTGTGACAGCCGTAGGTTCGTTTGGATATTTTTTATCTCCATTATTCACCAAATACTCTTTAAGCAGCAATGGATGGGAACAAACATTATTTATTTTCATGATTTTTTTAACTGTGGGTCTTGTTGTTGCCATTTTTGTAAGATCACCGAATAAAATTCAAACCCAAGACGGAGATCTTAAACAAGATACAATGGGGGCATTAAAAGAGGCTTTTCAAAATAAGAGTTATTTACTCCTCATTGCAGGTTTTTTTGTTTGTGGTTTCCATATAACATTAGTTGGGACACATGTTCCAAAATATGTAGCTGATAGAGGATTAGCTGAATGGACGGCAGCAGTAATACTTTCTCTAATTGGTTTTTTTAATATAATCGGATCTTTATTAAGTGGGTACCTCTCAACAAAAATGAGTAAAAAAGTTATATTAAGTATAATTTATTTATTAAGAGGAGTTTCAATTTGTCTATTTATATTTACACCACCAAGTACAATAACCTCAATATTCTTTGGTGCTAGCTTTGGATTTTTATGGCTTTCTACAGTCCCTGCAACAAGCGGAATTGTAGCTCATATATTTGGAACAAGATACTTAGGTTTACTTTATGGATTAGTATTTTTAAGTCATCAGGTAGGATCTTTTTTTGGTGCATACCTGGGTGGTTTATTTTATGATTTATATGGCTCTTATGACTATGCGTGGTATTTGGCAATTGCATTATCTTTATTTGCTGGTTTAATACACTTGCCAATAAAAGAGAAACCAGTTGAAAGAATACAAACAGCATAAATTTAGCTTTAATCCTTACTTAGAAAAGCTCTATCAATCAGATAAGCCACTGATAATTTATAAAATGAAAGAAGGATATAATATTTATACAGATTTCTCAAAAAAAATTATTCTTAATAAAAATAATATTAATAATTTTTTAAATTTCAAAAATTTTAAAAAAAAAAATAAAGAATTAGATTTGTTCATTGGA
>CACNHI010000035.1 GCA_902620265.1 uncultured Pelagibacteraceae bacterium
TTACGCCCCTTTTTTTTCCACCAATTTGTACTACCACAGAAACAATTTCCTCCTCTAAATATCTCTTATCTACCAAAGGCCATTTTTGTAAAATGTCAAACCTGTTTACTTCAAAACACTCATTTATTATATGTGGTATTATGGGAGACATGACTACTAAAATCTTTTTGTAGTTTTCAGTTAAGATTTTTTTATTAATTTTTTTATCCAAAATTTTGTTTAAAAAATTGTATGTCTCATGCATATTAGCTATTATGACATTGTAATTAAATTTTTCTAAATTATTATTCATTTTATTTATAAGTTGATTTGTAAACTTTGCTAAATTTAAATCACCTTCTTGGTTATTTTCGATTGTGGATTTAGCAATTTTTTCTTTTACCCGATTATTAATTAACCAAAATTTTTGAATAAATTTAAAGGAAGCGAGCATTCCTTGTTCTGACCACTGAACATCTTTTTCTGGCGGGCTATCTGACAAAATAAACAATCGTACAGCGTCAGCACCATAATTCTCAATCATTTTAGCCGGATCAATTGTATTCTTTTTTGATTTAGACATTGATTCTGGTGGTCCCACAATTACTTTTTTATCTGCATCTGTCTTCATGAAAAAATTCTTTCCATCTTTTGTATCGATCTCATCTGGGCTTAACCAGTTATTATTGATATCTTTATAAGTCTCATGACATACCATCCCTTGTGTAAAAAGACTCTCAAAGGGCTCCGTGAGAGAAAAATTTTTGTTATTGTAAGATATTGCTCTCATAAAAAATCTAGAATACAGCAAATGTAAAATAGCATGTTCTACACCTCCTATATATTGGTCAACTGGCATCCAGTATTTAACTGCGTCATAATCAAATCCATATTTTTTTTCGTTTGGTGAACAAAATCTTAAAAAATACCAGGAAGAGTCCACAAATGTATCGAGCGTGTCAGTTTCTTTCACACAATCAATCCCGTTTATTTTTATTTTTCTCCACTCATTTTCATAATTAAGTGGATTCCCTTTAGCATTTAAATTAATTTTTTCTGGAAGCTTTATTGGAAGATTTTCTTTAGGAACTGGATAAACTTTTCCATCTTTATCATAGGCCATTGGTATAGGACATCCCCAGTATCTTTGTCTTGAAACACCCCAATCTTTAAGTCTAAAGTTGATGGTTTTTTTTCCAATTTTTTCTTCTTCTATTATTTTTATTGCCTCAATTATCGACTCATCAGGAACCTTAAACCCATTTAAAAATTCTGAATTAATAATTATGCCTGAACCACTAAAAGCTTCCTTGTCAACTTTGAAATTATCATCTTTATCAATTGGTTTCACCACAGTCTTTATAGGTAAATTATATTTTATAGCGAAATCCATATCTCTTTGATCATGACCAGGACATCCAAATATCGCTCCAAAACCGTAATCCATTAGAACAAAATTTGCAAAATAAACTGGCACTTTTTCATTTTTTTTAAAAGGATTTGTGGCAAGCAAATTTGTTTTGAAACCAATTTTTTCACCTTGAGCAATCGACTCCTCAGTTGTTCCTGTCTTTGAACATTCAAGTTTAAATTTTTTAAAATCAGGATCATTCTCATAGAATTTTGATATTGGATGATCGATTGATACAGCTAAAAATGAGAATCCAAATAAAGTATCAGGACGTGTTGTAAAACATTTAATTTCTTTTACAGGGATATCACCTTCAATACTAAAATTTATTTCGCAACCAAATGATTTGCCTATCCAATTAGTTTGCATAGTTTTAACCTTCTTCGGCCAATTATTTAAAACATTCAAACTTTCTAAAAGATTTTCTGAAAATTTTGAAATATTAAAGAACCATTGATTTAGTTTTTTCCTTTCAACAATTGCTCCTGATCTCCATCCCTTACCGTCTATAACCTGCTCATTAGCCAGTACAGTTTGGTCAACTGGATCCCAATTGACATAATTTTCTTTTCTATAAACTAAACCTTTTTCATACATTTCTATAAAAAAAAGTTGTTGGTGCTTGTAGTACCTCTCATCACAAGTTGAAATTTCTCTGTCCCAATCTATAGAAAGTCCAAGACTCTTTAACTGGTCTTTCATCACGGATATATTTTTTTCTGTCCATTCCTTTGGATGTAAGTTATTTTCTCTTGCTGCGTTTTCTGCGGGCATTCCAAAAGAGTCCCATCCCATCGGATGAAGAACATTATATCCACTCATTGACTTATATCTGGATAAAACGTCTCCTATGGTATAATTCCTTACATGCCCCATGTGAATTTTTCCAGAGGGATATGGAAACATTTCTAAACAATAAAACTTTTTAAGATCTTTATTTATTTCGGTTTTAAAGGACTTTTTTTTTATCCAAAAATTCTGCCATTTCTTTTCTATTTTTTTAAAATTATATCTTTCCATATGCTTTAAAGAATTACTAAATTAACTATTTCTTAGTTTTCTTTTCAGATTCTTTTTTTAAGAGGGCTGCTTTTTTTAAAATCGCTAATTTTACGTCATTTCCAATACTTGATTGAACTTTATTTATTTTACAATCTAGTTTAGCTATATCAGAACAAACTTTTTCGTGAATAACAACTTTGATAGCGTCGGCTCTTATTTCGTTGGTTAAAAATCTAACAGTTATTTTAATTTCTCTCTGGTTTTTTTCATCAGATTGTGTGTTTCCAGAAAACCAATCTGTTATAATAATTCCTCCTGAATAACTTGCGTTTGTAAAACTTACAAAATCTAATACTTCAATAGACGCTCTCCATAATTCGTTAGATGATGCAAAATCAAAAACACCTCCTTTTTTTTCACCACCAAAAAGAGTTATACCTCTACCTTCTTCAATATTTTTTCTAACTCTTTCCTCTCCATCAACAGGAATTTCACGTGCGTCGGTATACCTGAAAGGATTTTTACAAGCAGATATGAAAATCAGAGAAATTAATGAAAAGATTAATAAAAAATATTTCGTCTTCATGATTAGATATTACATTTTTTAGTGATATAATTAAAAAAAACTCACCTAAAAGCTTGTAATTTATATTAATTCACCAAAATGACACATAAAACCTAGAATTAGCTAAAATCAACACTTTTATAAGTGATATTAATGCAACACATTTTAATTTATTGTTGATTTAAGCGGTTTAAACGTAAACTTTGAAATTAAATTTTTGTATAAAACACCCATTCATATGAATAATTAATAACAAAAGGAGTATTATGAATACACTAAAAAAAATTGGACTAACAGCTTTAGGAACATCTTTAGTTGCTGGTTCAGCTTTCGCAGGTGAAATAACTGCATCAGGAGATGCTGGTTATACATATTCATCTGAAGAAGTAGGTGTAAGAACTGATGAAGGTTATGGTTTTAACCATGACATTACGTTTTCTGGTTCAGGTGAATTAGATAACGGTTTCACAGTTTCTACAACTATGATCTTAGTAGAAGCCGCAACTCTTTCATCTTCTAACGTGACGTTAGGTATGGGAGGATTAGGTTCAATCACTATCGGTTCTGGTTGGGCAGGCGTTGGTGGAAATTTTGACGATATGACACCAAGAGCTTACGAAGAAAACCACGATGGTATGAAAACAACTACAGCAATCGATAGTATGGGTGCATTATCAGATGGAAACCAAGTTCACTATACATCTCCGTCATTTGACGTAGGTGGTGGTTCACTATCATTTCAATTAGGTTACACTCCAGAAGCAGGTGATGCAGCTACTGGCGAAGGCGGTGTTGCAGCTCAATCAGCAACTTACGGTTCATCAACAACAGCTGGTGTTAACATATCTTACGGTGGGTTAACAGCTGGTGCGTTTGGTGAAGAAGTTGAAAACGACCAAGGTGAGTCAGCAAGAACAGAAAATGCAATGTCAGCTACATGGTACGCTAACTATTCATTCGGACCTGTTTCAATCGGTTACCAAACTGGTGGATTGAACATGGGTATGCCGGGTGCTGCTGAAGCTGCAACTTCTGCTAAAACTATTGCTGCTGCATACGGTAACTTTGAATTTGAAAAAATGTCAATTGCGTTTAACGTAAATGAAAATTTATCAGTTTCATGGGGTGAATTAGAAGAAACATACGATGCTCAGTCTAACGTAAAAGGTGGAACTGAAGTCGCTGATGTTGAAATGTCTTCTACTTCAATTCAGTTTGCATACACAATGGGTTCAATGTCAATCAAAGGTTATCAAACAGATACAGATAATCCAGGTTGGGATTCAAATGCGAAATCTGACGAAGTAACGGAATTAGCAGTTAACTTTGCGTTCTAATTATTTCTAAGAGTTAAAAATTTAAAACGGCCTAAAATTTATTTTAGGCCGTTTTTTTTTATCCAAGATATTGAAGCAATACCAATAGACTTAGTGAGTTTAATTTTTTTTAAATTATTAAAATTAATACCTCCTAGTGCAATTATTTTCTTGTTTGTTTCAATCGCTTGAAGATTAAATTTAAGAATATTCAAATAACTTTTATGTTTATCTGTCTTAAAAATTGGGCTTAAAAATATTTCTTCACAATTCTGCTTTTCTTTTATTTTAATCTCAGGAATATTGTGTGCAGAGCCTATAATTTTAAATTTATGTGGCAAGCTTAAATTTTTATAAATTAGACTTTTATTAAAAGCAGGGATATAAACACCATCTAAAAGCATTTTCTTGGCCAATTTGATATTGTTTGATAAATATAAGTTAATTCCTTTTTTTTTGCATAAATCTCTGGTTTTTAAAAGATCGTCTAAATAGTTTATGTTATGGTAGTTTCTAAAGATAACATTTATAGATTTATTTAAATTTGATAATTCTTTAAAGTTATAATTTTGTATGAAATAATAAATCTTAAAATTGGCATGCATAATATTGTAAATAATTTAATTTTAATCAATAAAGAACTAAGCGCAATCAATTCTAATACAAAAGTTATTGCAGTATCAAAAACTTTTCCAATAGAACATATAAAGCCAGTTATTGACTACGGTCACATACATTTTGGAGAAAATAAAGTTCAAGAGGCAGTGGAAAAATGGACTGAAATAAAAGAAAAAAATAACACTATTAAACTACATTTAATTGGTAAGCTTCAAACTAACAAGGTTAAGTTTTGTTTACCATTATTTGATTTTATACATTCTTTGGATAACATAAAACTAGCTGAAAAAATTGCAAACGAACAAGTTAAAAAAAACTTTAAACCAAAACTTTTTATACAAATTAATATAGGCGAAGAAGACCAAAAAAATGGAGTTTCTAAAAATGAATTTGACTCATTCTATAAGAAAACTGAAGATTTTAATTTAGATATAATAGGTTTAATGTGTATTCCTCCTTTTGTAGAGGACACAAAAATATATTTTGAGAAAATGCTCGAAATCAAAAATGAAACAAAGCTTAAAGAATTAAGCATGGGCATGTCAAATGATTATTTGTCTGCTGCAAAAAATTCTGCAACATATGTAAGGATAGGTTCTAAAATTTTTGGAGAAAGAGGTTAAAATATTTTAATCTTAGTTTTTTTATTAACCAATTTTAATAATATTAAAAGATCTTTTTTACTTAGAGCTATACATCCTGCTGTTTCACTAAAATTTTTTGTTAGGTGAATAAATATGGCGCTACCTTTAAAAGGAATTGGTTTTCTTAAATTATAATCGATTACTATAAGTATGTCATACTTATTATCTTTCCTGTAAAGCTTTTCGTGTTTAATATTTTCATTGATATTAATTAAAGAATTATATTTCTTATTCTTTGGGTCATTGCACCAACCCATTCCTGGCTGAATTCTTTTAACATCTAATTTTGTTTTTATATTTTTTACTCTATCTGATCTATAAAAGACTGTTTTTAACTTAAAGGATCCCTTGGGTGTACAAAAATCTCCCTCTACTTTTTTCGCTGATATTCCTTTTTTTCCAACTACACAACGAAAAATAAAGTCATCAAAAAGTAAAGTATCTTTATTTTTAACTTTTATTAGCATAAATTAATCAAATGAGTAAATCAGCTGTTTATATTTTAGGTTTCAAAGATTTATATAATATTTTTAGTGAGATTAAAAACTTTTTTAATTTTGATTTATTTAGCTGTGAAGATACGAAAT
>CACNHI010000036.1 GCA_902620265.1 uncultured Pelagibacteraceae bacterium
TTATCTGGTTACAAAATTATTGGAAAAATTGAATGTACTCAAGGTGGTCACAAATTAACTAACGAACTATTAAGGAAAGTATTCTTGAATAACGAGAATTTTTCTATTTTTGAATTAAAAGAAAAAATAATACCAAATACTTTTATAAACAAAAAAACTCTTAAATCTATAGCTTAAAATAATTTTAAGTTCTGCGATTAATCTGTTAAAAATCATTAATGCAAAAAGTTTATACAGCTACATTATCTATTTGTTTATTGATACTTTTAAACTCATGTAAATCAAATAATGAAAAAGTATCTATCATAAAAAATGAAAATCTAGAGTTACAAATGATAGATGCTTATAAAGAGGGATACGAAGAATTAGAAAATGGAGATGTAATATACGCAGCAAAAAAATTCAATGAAGCTGAGTTACTTTATCCACAATCTGAATGGGCGCCAAAAGCAGTATTGCTAGCAGCATATTCTTTTTATTCTCAGAATTACTATGATGAAGCATTATCAGAATTAGATAGATTTTTTAAAAAGTATCCCAAACATAAAAATTTAGATTATGCACATTTTTTATATGCAATGTGTTATTATGAAAATATTGTAGATGAAAAAAAAGATTTAGAACCACTATTAACCTCAAAAACCAGATTTGAATATGTTATTAAAAATTATCCTAATACAGATTTTGCACAGGATGCAAAGTTTAAAATTAATTTGATAAACGATGTTCTGGCTTCAAAAGAAATTTATTTAGGTAAATATTATTTAAAAAAAAAAAAATGGGTTGCAGCAATAAATAGATTTAAAAATGTTTTAGAATTATACCAAACCACAATTTATGTAGAAGAAGCTCTTCATAGACTTGTCGAAACTTATTATAAAATTGGATTAATTGAGGAAGCAGAGAAATATGCAAATGTTTTAGGCTATAATTACCAATCTAGTGAATGGTATGAACAAACATATAAAATATTTAATAGAGAATACCAAACAGCCTATGAAATTAAAAAAGATAAAAATTCAGTTTTTAGTAAATTCAAAAAATTATTTAAATGACCAAAAAAGATACTTTAAGAATTAAAAAGGAATATTTAGAAAAAATTAAAACTCTTAAAAATTATAATAACTATTATTATAATAAGAACAAACCAATCGTTGATGATGCAACTTATGATGGTTTGAAAAATGAAACTCTTGAACTTGAAAAAAAATATAAATTTTTAAAAAGCAAAGATTCACCATCTCAAAATATTGGTTACGAACCATCAAAAAATTTTAAAAAAGTAAAACACAAGACTCCAATGTTATCTTTAAATAATGCCTTTGACAGAGAGGATTTAGAAAATTTTGAAAAAAAAATATTTAACTTTTTAAGCTTTAAAAATAATAATATTGAATATAGCGCAGAACCAAAAATAGATGGGATCTCAGCCTCCCTTTTTTATAAAAAGGGTCATTTTATTCAAGGGTTGTCGAGAGGAGATGGTATTGAAGGCGAAGATATAACAAAGAACTTGAAAACAATTAAAGATATTCCAAAAATACTTAAAGGGAAAAATATACCAGATGAAATAGATATAAGGGGAGAAGTTTTCATAAGAAATTCTGATTTTGAAAAGTTAAACGAAAAATTCGCGAACCCAAGGAATGCAGCATCAGGTTCGTTAAGACAAAAGGACCCGGAAAAAACAAAAAAAATACCATTAAATTTTATTGCATATACACATGGTTTCACTAAAAATTTTTCTACAACAAGTCAATTTGAATTTTTAAAATATCTTAAAAGTTGGGGTTTTAAAATTAATAAGTATAATAAAATTTTAAGAGGAATTGACATGCTGACAAAAAATCATGTTGAACTTGAAGGTAAAAGAAAAGAAATTGATTATGATATAGATGGTATTGTGTATAAAATAAATGATTTTGAATTACAAAAAAGATTAGGTTTTATCGCTAATGCACCAAGATGGGCGATAGCTCATAAGTTTCCATCAAATAAGTCAATATCAGAAATTATCAATATAGAAATTCAAGTCGGAAGAACAGGTGCATTAACTCCTGTAGCAAAAATTAAACCTGTAAACATAGGTGGAGTTTTAGTATCAAATGCAACCTTACATAACGAAGATGAGATAGAGAGAAAAGATATAAGAATTGGTGATGTGGTTACGGTAGAAAGAGCCGGAGATGTTATACCTCGAGTTATCTCTGTAGATTTTAAAAAAAGAAAAAATAAAACTAAAAAATTTAATTTTCCAACAAAATGTCCCTCATGTGGGTCGTCAACAATCAAAGATTATAACAAAATAACGAAAAAATTTGATGCTGTAAGACGATGCACAAATGATGGTTTTGGATGTGAAAAAATAGCAATTGAAAAAATCAAGCATTTTGTATCAAAAGAGGCCTTTAATATAGATGGTTTAGGAAAAAAAATTGTTGAAAGTTTTTGGGATCTTAGACTGATACGTTATCCACAAGATATATTCAACCTTGATTATAAAAAAATTTCAAATCTGGAGGGTTGGGGAAAGCTTTCTGTAGCCAACCTTAAGTATTCAATTGATAAGAAAAAAGTTATATCTCTTGGAAAATTTATTTATTCTTTAGGCATAAGACACATTGGTCAAGAAAATGCAAAATTATTAGCAAAAGTTCTTAAAAATTCTGACAATTTTTTTGATCTAGGAAAAGAAAATAATTTTGACGAGCTACTGAATATTGATGGTATCGGTGAAACACAAATTAAATCAATTAAGGATTTTTTTTTTAATGAAAAAAATTTGACAGTTTTAAACCAATTAAAAAAAAATCTTACTATAGTAAATGAAAAAGAGATTTCAAAAAATGGAATTTTAAATGAGAAAACATTTATGTTTACTGGAAAACTAGTTGGCATAAGTAGAGCAGAAGCTAAATCTTTAGTAGAAAAGAATTCTGGTAAAATTATAAGTAATATAAGTAAAAAGCTTGATTACCTTATTATAGGAGAAAAACCAACCAGTAGAAAAATTATGGAAGCAAAAAATCAAAATATTAAAGTTATTTCACAATCAGAGTTTTTAAATATGTTAAATATTAAAAACTCTTGATAAGCCATTTTTTTTCATTTCTTGATAAATATTTGGATATTTTGGAATATACAAGAAGATGATATTTTAATAGATAATCTTTCTCTTTTTTATTAAGTAATTTAAAATTTATCAGATCTTTGTCTATTGGTGCTAGAGTTAAATTTTCAAAAAATAATTTTTTATTATTTTTTTTCACATAAATTAAATTTTCCAATCTTATTCCAAATTTTCCTTTCCTATAAAATCCTGGCTCATTACTTAAAATCATGCCCTCACTTAATTTTAATCTATTTAATTTAGAAATTGATTGAGGTCCTTCATGGACGTTTAAAAAAAATCCAACACCATGTCCAGTACCATGGCCGTAATCTAGATTAAATCTTTTAAGAAATTTTCTTGCTTGAATATCTAATTTTTGACCAGTGCTATTTTTTTTTAAATCACTTGTTACAACCGCAATATGGCCTTTAAGAACTAAAGTAAAAATATCTTTAATTTCTTTTTTTTGTTCACTAAAACATATTGTACGTGTTACATCTGTAGTTCCATACTTGTATTGTCCACCAGAATCGCAAAGAAATAGGTCTTCCTTTTTTATGATTTTGTTTGTTTTTTTTGTAGCTCTATAATGTATAATTGCCCCATTTGATCCTGTTCCAGCAATTGTATTAAAACTTGGATATAAATAGTTTTTATTTTTCTTTCTAAACTTCTCTAACCTTTTTTCAGCATCAAGCTCGGACACTTTTTGATTTTTAAGATTTTTAATCCAATATATAAATTTAGTCAAAGCCACACCATCTTTTATATGACTTTGAATCATATTTTTAATTTCAACTGGGTTCTTCTTAGCTTTTAAATAATAACATGGATCAGTTCTATCAATAATCAAAAATTTAGTTTTAATTATATCTTCATTATAAATTGATAAGGTTTTATCATCGATAATAATTTTTTTTCCATTTAAATTTTTTATGAAATTCCCAAAATTATTCTTTTCTATAATTTGCCAAGAAAATACTTTTTTTTCTAAAAGTAATTTTTGAGTTTTATATTTTTCTGAAATTAGGTACAATTTTTTACTTTTACTCAAAAATAAATTACAGTTAGGTAATGGCGAGTAAGGTGTATCGTTCCCTCTGATATTTAATAGCCATGCTACATTCTCTGGAGCGCTAATATATAAATAATCAGCTTTTTTGTCTTTCAAATATTTTGTTATAAAATTTATTTTTTTTTTATGATTACACCCAACTACATGGCTAGGAATGGAATAAAACGGTTTACTTTTTTTTTGCTTATTACTAAAAATTTGATCAACAAAATTTTTATCAATTTTTTTTAATATAATTTTTTTACCAAATAAATAATTAAGTTGTTTATAAGTAAATATTTTAGGATCAAATCCTAACTTTATATTTTTAAGTTGATCTTTAGGTAATTTTTGATGAATTTTTACTATTTTAAAATTATTACCTGATTCTAACTCTGCTTGAATTGTATACCTACTGTCTACAAATAAGTAATTCATCTTTTTTGAGACAATAGCTAGTCCAGCTGATCCACTAAAATTTGATACCAGTTTTAGCCTATCGTATTTTACTTGTTCAGTAAAAAAACAGTCATTTTTTGGAATAATATAACCATCAATTTTGTACTTTGAAAATAATTTTTTAAATTTATTTAAGACACTTTTTTTCATTTGATTCTTTTTTGATATCTAAGCCAGCCAGGACTTCGAGTACCTTCCTCTATTTCAAAATCTTGATTAAATTCAAAATCTTCATCTTGATTTTCACTTTGAGAGTTAGAAATATTTCTTTCTATAAATTCCTCAGGCAATTCTTCTATGAATCTTGATGCCATGCTATCTATCCAATCACCTTGATAAAACCTATTCATAGAAAATGATACGTATGCTTTCTTTTTAGCTCTGGTTAAACCAACATAAGCAAGTCTTCTTTCTTCTTCTAAACCTTTTTCTCCTTTTTCTTCTAAAGATTTTTGGTGAGGGAATAAACCTTCTTCCCAACCAGGTAAAAATATAACATCAAACTCTAATCCCTTTGAGGCATGTATAGTCATTAAATTTATTTTCTGTCCATCCCAATCTTGATCTATCGATGTCGCTAAGGATACATGTTCTAGAAAACTATCTAAATTATCAAATTCTTTCATAGCGCTCAAAAGTTCTTTTATATTTTCTAGTCTATTTTCATTTTCTAAATCTTTTTTATTTTTTAGCATTTGAGAATAGCCAGACTCATCTAGTATTACCTGAAGCAATTTTACATGATAAACTTTTTTTATTTTGTGGTCATTCTTCCATTTATCCATAAAATTTAAAAAATTATTTAATCCAAATTTGGCTTTAGGTTTTATTTTGTTAAGCTCAATTAATTTTTTTGAAGATTCAAATAATGAAAGAGAGTTTTTTTTTGCAAAATCATGAATTATTTTTACAGTACTATCACCGATGGATCTTTTAGGGTTATTTACTATTCGTTCGAAGGCTAAATCGTCTTTGTCTTGAAAGATTAATCTTAAATATGCAATACAATCTTTAATTTCAGCTCTTTCATAAAATTTTGTTCCTCCAATTATTCTATAGGGTAATCCAATTTTTAAAAACCTTTCCTCAAACTCTCTTGTTTGAAATATTGCTCTCACTAAGATTGTAATATTATTTAATAAATAAGAATGTTTAAGATTTTTTTCAATTTCGTCACTCAAACCAATTGCCTCTTCCTTTCCATTTCTAAAACAATTTAATTTAACTAAATCACCATCGTTTAAATTAGTTCTTAAAGTTTTACCTACTCTTTTTTTGTTGTGTGATATTAATTTTGAAGCAACAGACAAAATATTTTGCGTAGATCTATAATTTTCTTCGAGTCTAATTATTTTTGTATCTTTATAAATTTTATCGAATTCTAAAAAATTTTTAATTTCCGCACCTCTCCAACTATAAATTGATTGGTCATCATCGCCAACGCAACAAATGTTTTTATTGTGATT
>CACNHI010000037.1 GCA_902620265.1 uncultured Pelagibacteraceae bacterium
CAATATGGCGTAAGATACAACAAAAAAGAATTTCTTTAGAGCAAATAACAGATATTATTGGTTTTAGAATTATCTTAGATGATGTTCCATCATGCTATAGGGCTCTTGGCATTTTCCACAGTAAATGGAATTGCATACCAGGTAGATTTAAAGATTACATATCTTCACCTAAAATAAACAAATATGAATCTTTACATACAGCAATTATAGGACCAAACAAAAGACCAATTGAAATACAATTACGAACAATGCAAATGCATGAATTTGCCCAAAGAGGGATTGCATCACACTGGAAGTATAAATCATCAGAAAAATTTAATTCACTTACTTGGAAAGAATATGATTGGTTAGCAGATTTAGTTGAAATAATAGATAGAAATGAAAATCCTGAAGATTTTTATGAATTTACAAAATTACAAATGTTTCAAGAAAACGTTTTCTGTTTTACACCCAAAGGTTCTGTTATTAAACTTCCAAAAAATGCTACTCCTATTGATTTTGCTTATGCAGTTCATACCCAAGTAGGTGATACTGCGATTGGATGCGAAATAAATGGTAGAGAAAGTCCTCTACAATCTACGTTAACAAATGGTGATGTAATAAAAATAATTACTTCTAAAAAAGTTTCCCCATCACTTCATTGGCTGACATCTACTAAAACAGGCAAGGCAAGAGCAGCTATAAGAAGATACTGGCAGTACCGTGATGCTGAAAATTTAACAAAAAAGAAAATTTACAATACTAAACTTTGGATATCTCTACCTGATCAGCCTGGGAGGCTTGGTGAAGTAACTTCCCTTATTGGAGAAAATAATCTAAATATATCAAGTGTTGAAATGGTAGAAAAAACTAAAGAAAGTATAAATTTTCAATTTAACCTTATTATTGGAGATCTCAAAAACTTTACAAAACTTATAAGTGAGTTAAAACAAAAAGAATATAATTTTAAAATTATTAGACAAAAAGATAAAAAATATGCTTTCTTCCAAAGAATCTTTAAAGGTTTTAAAAAAAACTAACGCACTTTTAGAAGGACATTTTGTTTTATCATCTGGTTTACATTCTGATAGATACATCCAGTGCGCAAAATTATTAAGCTTTCCGAAATTGTCTCAAAAAATTTGTCATTCTTTAAGCAGAAGAATTAAAAAAAAATTTAAAAAAATTGATTTAATATTATCCCCAGCAGTTGGTGGAATTATTATTGGTTATGAGATAGGAAAAATTTTAAACAAAGAAACTATTTTCTGTGAAAGGGAGAACAAAAAATTTACATTAAGAAGAGGATTTCAAATAAAAAAAAATGCCAAAGTTTTAATTGTAGAAGACGTAATTACAACTGGTAAGTCTAGTTTAGAATGTGTGAGTTTAATAAAAAAAGCTAAAGCTAGATTAATTGGTTTCGCCTGCATTATTGACCGCTCAAATAAATCAAGTTTAAAAATTAAAAATAAACCATTGGTTTCTCAATTAAAAATTAATGCCAAAACATTCAAAAAAAATAAAATTCCTGCATATTTAAAAGAAATACCTATTAGCAGTCCAGGCAGTAGAAGAATATAATGAAAAGACTAGGTATAAATATTGACCATGTAGCCACGATACGCAATGCAAGAGGTGAGGGTCATCCTGACATATTAAATGTAGCTAAATACGTAATGAAACTTGGTGCAGATTCTATTACAATACACTTAAGAGAAGATAGAAGACATATTAATGATAAGGACCTAATCACATTATCTAAGTTTAAAAAAATTCCAATAAACCTTGAACTATCTACAAATAAAAAAATCACTAAATTAGCTATAAAGTGTAAACCAAAGTTTGTTTGCTTGGTTCCTGAAAAAAGAAACGAAGTTACTACAGAAGGTGGACTTAATTTAAAAAAAAATTCTAAAAAAATTTCTAATATAATTCAATTATTTAATAAAAATCAAATAAGAACTAGCTTATTTATAAACCCAAGTATTGAAGATATTAAACTTTCTAAAAAAATAGAAACAAAATGTATAGAAATTCATACAGGAAAGTTATCAAGATTAGTTAGATCAAAAAAAAATTACAATAATGAGTTAAAAAAAATAAGAAAATGTGCTTTATATGCAAAATCTTTAGGTATTGAAGTACATGCCGGTCATGGTCTTGATTATAAAAGCACACTTCTATTATCTAAAATTAACGAAATATCAGAATTTAATATAGGTCATTTTATAATTGGAGAGTCAATTTTTTTTGGATTAAAAAATGTTATTAAAAAATTTAAAAAAATTTGTAAATAAATGGAAATAGTTGGCAACGGTGTTGATATAATTAAAAATTCAAGAATCAAGAATTTAATTAAAAATCCTAAATTTCTTTCAAGAATATTTTCAGTAAATGAAATTAAAGATTCAAAAAAAATTAAAAATAAAACAAATTATTTTGCTAAAAGATTTGCAGCAAAAGAGGCATTTGTAAAATCAATTGGCATCGGTTTTAGAAAAGGAATTAATTTCAAGGATATTTCTGTAAAAAAAAATAAGTTAGGAAAACCAACAATATCTTATAATAATAAGGTAAAAAAAATTTTAAACCAAAAATTTAAATCAAAAAAATTCAATGTTTATGTCTCTTTATCTGATGAAAAACATTATTCTGTTGCATACGTTATAATAAATAAATTATGAAAAAGGTAATTTACGATAATATAAAAACTTTATTTTATGCTTTGATAATTGCTGTATTCATAAGATCAATATTTATTCAACCATTTTATATACCTTCATCATCAATGGAACCTAATTTACTTGTAGGAGATAGATTATTTGTTACTAAATATAGTTATGGTTATAGCAAACACTCATTTCCCTTTAGTCCACCTTTATTCAAAGATAGAATTTTAAGCAAGAGTCCAAAAATTGGAGATGTTGTAGTATTTAAAACACCAGCTGATAATCGAACCGATTATATTAAAAGATTGATTGGTGGTCCAGGTGACACAATACAATTTATAGATGGGATAATCTATATTAATGATTTAGAAGTATTTAAAGATCTTAAATCAAATAATGACATCATATTCTGTGGTGATAATCCAATTGATGTTAATACTTTTGAAGAAAAAATATATAATAAAAAATTTAAGACTGTTTATGGTAAATATTATACATTTCAAAATTCACAAAAATTTGTAGTTCCTGACAAGCATTATTTCTTTTTAGGAGATAATCGAGATTGTTCAAAAGATAGTAGATTTTTAAGTAGTGTAGGATACGTACATGAAAACAACTTAGTTGGTAAAGCTCAATTTATTTTTTTTTCATCCGATAGTAGAAAAGGAAGTATATTCGAAATATGGCGTTGGCACGAGTTGATTAGATTTGATAGATTTTTTAAAAAAATTATTTGATATGAAAGTTGATGATATTGAAAAAATACTAAAAATAAAATTTAAAAATAGAGATTTGTTACTTCAGTCGTTAACTCATAAGAGTTATGATAAATATTTAAATAACGAAAAACTTGAGTTTTTAGGTGATAGAGTTTTAGGATTTGTAATTGCAAAAAAACTACTAGAACTATATCCCGATGAAAAAGAGGGAATATTAGATAAAAAACTTGCTTCGTTAGTGAATAAAGAAAAATGCTATGATGTAGGTAAATTTTTACAATTAAATAAAGTTATTAAAACAAACAATTCAGCTAAAACTAATAATAATATTGAAAGTAAAATTATTTCAGATGCATGTGAAGCTATAATAGGAGCAATTTTTTTAGAACATGGAATAAATGTTGCCGAAAAAACTATTTTAAATTTGTGGTCAAAGGATCTTAAAAATTCTGTTGAAACTCAAATTGATGCTAAAACAAGATTACAGGAATATTCTCTAAAAGAATTTAAGGTTTTGCCTGTTTATAAACTCATAGAGAGCAAGGGGCCAAATCATAAACCAACATTTAAAATTCAAGTAAAAATTAAAAATACAAAAGCAGAGCTTGGTCATGGTTCTTCAAAAAAAATTGCTGAACAAAATGCAGCCAAAAAATTAATAGATAAAATTCATAATTTATGATGAAAATTGATCAAGGTTTTCTAATTAATAAGTTAAAATATAATGAAAATTCTATAATTGCAGATTTTTATACAAGAGAAAATGGTCGAATCTCAGGAATAATATTTGGTGGCACATCAAAAAAAATTAAAGGCTATCTTGAGATTGGTAATTATTTTCATTTAAATTTAAATTCAAAAAATGATTCAAAAATATTATCTATTAAAACAGAAATTTTAAAAGCCTACACACCGATTTATTTCAATAATCAAAAGAAATTACATTGCATAATATCTGCTATGAGTTTAATTAAAAATTTGACACCAGAAAACGAGAATAATATTGAAATTTTTAATTTAATAGAAAATTTTTTTAACATTTTGGAAAAAAAAAATTGGCTTAAAAATTATATAAATTGGGAATTAATGTTATTAAAATATTTAGGTTATGATTTAAATTTAAAAAATATTGTTTATAAAGAAAACGTAAATAACAATGAGGTTTATTATGTTAAATCCTCAACACAAAAAAAAATTGTACCCAACTTTTTAATTAAAGAAAGTATTGAAAATGTTGATTATATTGAAATATTAAAAGGTCTTACAATTGTGACTAATTATATGGAAAAAAATATTTTTTCACCTAACAATATGAAAATACCTGCTCAAAGAAAAGAATTTGAAATTTTATTAAATAAACAATAATTATAATTCCTTAGCAATTTTATCTGCAAAATAAGTAATTATTGCATTGGCCCCTGATCTTTTAAAGCTAGTTAGCGTTTCCATGATAACGTCTTTATTATAAATCTTTTTTTGGATTGAATTTGTAATCATACTATACTCGCCTGATACCTGATAAGCTATTACTGGAATTTTAAAATTATTTTTTACTTTCTGAATTATATCTAAATATGGCAATCCAGGTTTTACAATTATCATATCAGCACCTTCTTTTATATCTAAAGCGACTTCTCTTAAAGCTTCATCAGAGTTTTTAAAATCCATTTGATATGTCTTTTTATTTCCTTTCAGCAAATTTTTTGATCCTACAGCATCTCTAAATGGCCCATAATAACCTGATGCATATTTGACTGCATAAGATAAAATTTGAACATGTTTAAAACCATTAATATCTAAAGCTTTACGAATTTTACCAATTCTTCCATCCATCATATCGGATGGCGCCAATACATCACAACCAGATGAAGCTTGAATTATAGATTGCTCTATTAAAATTTTTATAGTTTCATCATTTTCAACATCATGATTTTGATAAATTCCATCATGCCCGTGAGATGTATAAGGATCTAGTGCCACATCACACATAATTCCGATTTTATGTTTAAATTTTTTTTTGATTTGTCTGCAAGCTCTACATACTAAATTATTTGGATTTAATGATTCTGTGCCTAGATAATTTTTTAAATTACTCTTGGTATATGGAAAAAAAGCTATCATTGG
>CACNHI010000038.1 GCA_902620265.1 uncultured Pelagibacteraceae bacterium
AAATTATAATATTAAAAATAAAAAAAAAATATATTCTGTTAAAAATATAATTGGTGCAATTTTTTTAGCTAATAAAAAAAGATTTTTAGATATCAAAATGTTTGATGAAAATTTTTTTTTTTACTGGGAAGATATCGATATTTCTAATAGAATTCAGAAATCAAAATATAAAATTTATATTAATCATAGTTCTAAAGCTGTTCATAGCTGGTCATCTACCAAATTTAATTTTCACACTTTTTATATCAAACAAGTAAATTTCAAGTATGGAGAGCTTTTATATCAGTATAAAAATAATCAACTAAAGTATATTAAAGTTTTTAGACAACCATTTACACTATTATTAAACAGCATATTATATTTAATATTATTTAATCCAGAAAAAAGCCTCTCAAATTTATTCAGAATTAATGGTATTATTAAATTTATAATTTTAGATCTTATAATTAAAAAATTTATCTACATCACTACGAAATTTACTAAAAAAAAGGATTTTTGAGTGATTAGAAAAAAAAAACAAAATATCCTGAATTAACATTGAAATATAAAGCTTTTTAAAGGCCCGAAGCTTATGAAATTTTATTTAGTAAATAAAAAGTGGTATAAGTAATCATTTCCAACAGACTATGAACAAACAAATAAATAAAAACTATCAGGCTGACTCCATAAAAGTATTGAAGGGTCTGGAGGCTGTAAGAAAAAGACCTGGAATGTATATTGGAGATACGGACGACGGAACTGGCCTTCACCACATGGTATATGAAGTTGTAGATAACTCGATTGATGAAGCTCTCGCAGGATATTGTAAAAATATTAATGTCAGCATAAATTCTGATGGGTCAGTTACTGTTAAAGATGATGGTAGAGGAATACCTGTGGACATGCATAAAGGAGAAAAAAAATCTGCAGCAGAAGTAATAATGACACAATTGCATGCGGGAGGAAAATTTGACCATGACTCATATAAAGTTTCTGGTGGTTTGCATGGTGTTGGTGTTTCTGTTGTAAATGCTCTTTCAAAAATTTTAAAACTAACGATTAATCGTGATGGAAAAAAATATTTCATAGAGTTTGAAAATGGAAAAGCCAAATCACCTCTTAAACAAGTAGGTAAATCAAAAAGTGATGATGGGACAGAAATTAATTTTATACCATCAGATGAAATTTTTTCGTCAACTAAATTTAGTTTCTCAATTTTAGAAAAAAGATTGAGAGAGCTAGCTTTCCTTAATAAGGGAATTAAAATAGTTTTAAATGATTTTACCTTAAAAAAAAATAAGTTATCAGAGTTTAAATTTGATGGTGGAATATTAGAGTTCGTTGAATATTTAGATCACAAAAGAGAAGCATTAAAAAATAAAAATGGAAACAATTTGTTTAAAAAACCTATATATCTAGAGGAAAATAAAAGCGATTTAGAAATTCAGTGTTCATTAAAATGGAATGCGGGTTATAGTGAGGAAGTTAATCCATTTACAAACAATATTTATCAAAAAGATGGTGGTACTCATTTATTAGGTTTTAGAAGCGCATTAACAAGAGTAATTAATAAGTATGCTAACGATTTAAATTTATTAAAAAAAAATAAATTATCTATTTCTGGAGATGATATAAAAGAAGGCTTAACATGCGTATTATCAGTAAAAATTCCAGACCCAAAATTTTCATCTCAAACAAAAGATAAACTTGTATCATCGGAAGTTAGAAATATTGTTGAAACTACTATTAATGAAAAATTGTCACTATGGTTTGATCAAAATCCATCTATTTCAAAAGTCATATTAGCAAAAATTATTCAAGCTGCTCAAGCAAGGGATGTTGCTAGAAAAGCAAGAGAAACAGTAAGAAGAAAAGGAGCTCTGGAATTAACAGGTTTACCAGGAAAACTTGCAGACTGTCAAAATTCCAGCCAAGAAGAAACAGAGCTTTTTATAGTTGAGGGAGATTCTGCGGGAGGATCAGCTAAGCAAGGAAGAAATAGAGAATATCAGGCAGTATTACCTTTAAGAGGAAAAATACTTAATACTTATGTTGATACTAATGGTGGGAAAAAAAAGGGTGAAAATGAAATTCGTACTAAAACTTTATCAAAAATGATCTCATCAAATGAAATTATGACACTTATTAATGCTCTAGGACTAGACCCAAAAGATGAAGAAATAGATTTGAAAAATTTGAGATATGGAAAAATTATTATTATGACTGACGCAGATGTCGATGGTTCACATATTAGAGCGTTGCTTCTTACTTTCTTTAATAATAAACCCTTTAATAAACTTATTGAAAAGGGTCATATATATTTAGCTCAGCCACCTCTTTTTAAAATAAATAAAAATGGAAAAATTTCTTATATAAAAGACGAAAAGGAGTTGGAAAACTTTATTGAAAAAAATTCAAAAGGACTTAAAAAAATAAAAAAAGGATCTAAGGATTATGAAAAAAATTTTTCAATAGAAAAATCAAAATTAAATATTCAAAGGTTTAAAGGTTTAGGTGAAATGAACCCCGAGGAACTTTGGAATACGACTTTGAACCCAGAAACTAGAAATCTACTAAAAGTAGAATACTCAAAAGATATCAAAAAGGATATAAATATTATTCATACACTAATGGGCAATGATGTTTCTTTAAGGAAAGATTTTATAGTATCTAACGCTATAGATGTTCAAAATTTAGATATCTAGTATGAGATTTATTGATAATTCTGATGTTTACACTTTGAATAGATCTACTTATGTAAACTTGCGATGGATAGCTTTTATAGGTCAAATTGTATCAATTTTTATTGTTGAATTTATTTTAAATTTTAAATTTAATTACATTCCATGTCTAAGTGTTATCGGCCTAGGTGTAATTACAAACCTATACTTACAATTTAAAATTAAAGAAAATCAGATTAGTGATTTCTTATCTTCAATTTACTTAATATATGATATTTTACAGTTAGGAGTTTTATTTTTTTTTACCGGCGGCATAAAAAATCCGTTTATTTTTTTGATTATTATTCCAGCCGTATTCTCATCTCAATATCTTTCAATTAAAAGCTCGGTTGTTTTGGTTATTTTAACAATATCGATATTAATTTCATTGACTTTTTTTTTCTTTGAACTACCTCACCCAGGAGAAATACATTTTCATGTACCAGATTATTACTTATATGCAATTCCATTATCAATTTTAATAGGTCTATTATTTTTAGTTTATTTTGCAGTACAATTTGGAGAGCATAACAGGAAAAGAAAAAAAGCCATTGATAAAATCCAGGAAATTATGTCTAAAGAAAATGAGCTACTCTCCCTAGGTGGACAGGCTGCTGCTGCAGCCCACTCATTAGGAACTCCCTTGTCTACTATACTTTTAACTGCAAAAGAATTACAAAAGGAGTTTAAGGATAACGTAAAACTTAAAAAAGATTTAGATTTACTAGTATCACAGAGCAATAGATGTAGTGAAATTTTAAAAAAACTTTCATTAAATCCTAAAATTGATGATGAATTTATAAACACAAACTTAAATTTAAGAAATTATATTGATGAAATTGTTAGATCTTTTGAAGAAATTAGTAAAAAAAAATTTAATTTAATTTTTGATGAATATACAGACAAAATAAAAATTGGAAAATCTACTGAAATTATTTATGGTTTAAGAAATTTTATTGGAAATGCAAATAAGTTTTCCAAACAAAAAGTCGATATATCACTATCAAATAAAAAAAATTGTACTTTTGTAAAAATTAGTGACGATGGAAATGGTTTTCCTAAAGATTTAATTAATAGTGAAAAGCTTGGTGAGCCTTATATTAGAACATTAAATAATGCGAATTCTTCAAAGCAAGGTTTAGGTTTGGGTACATTTATAGGAAAAACTTTGCTTGAAAAAAATTTCGCAATAGTAAAATTCCAAAATTCAGAAGTTACTGGGGGAGCCGAAGTAATTATCAAATGGAAAAATAAAGATCTTAAACAAATTTAATTAGTGTAATTTTTTTTTATTTACAAATAATCCACTTAGCTGTTCTATCATCACATCCCCAAGTTCTTGAACATCTGTAATTTTTATAGCCTTAGAATAGTATCTCGATACATCATGGCCAATGCCAATTGCTAGAATTTCTATGTCACTTTTATTTTCAATATGTTTTACAGTTTTTTTTAGGTGCTTTTCTAGAAAATCGCCAGAATTTACTGATAAAGTAGAATCATCAACTGGAGCACCATCTGAAATAACCATTAAAATTTTCCTTTCTTCCTTTCTTTTTTTTAATCTATTAAATGCCCAATTTATTGCTTCACCGTCAATATTTTCTTTAAGCAAGCCCTCTTTTAACATTAAACCTAAATTATTTTTACTAATCCTCCATTGTATATCTGCACTTTTATAAATAATATGCCTCAGATCATTCAATCTTCCTGGAGATTTTGGTTTGCTATTTTTATTCCAGTGCTCTCTAGATTGACCACCCTTCCAATTTTTAGTCGTAAAACCCAAAATCTCAACTTTAACAGAGCATCTTTCTAATGTTCTTGATAAAATATCAGCACAAATAGCCGCTATAGTTATCGGTCTCCCTCTCATTGAACCTGAGTTATCAATTAATAAGGTAACCACTGTATCCTTAAACTCGTAATCTTTTTCTTTTTTAAAAGACAACGAACTGTAAGGATCTATTATAACTCTAGTTAATTTAGAGGTGTCCAATAAACCTTCTTCTAAATCAAATTCCCAAGCTCTCTTTTGGCTAGCTAAAAGTTGTCTTTGAAGTTTATTTGCTAACTTAGTTATTAAATCTTGAAAACTGACTAATTGTTGATCTAAATTTTTTCTTAGCTTAACAATCTCGTCCAAGCTTTCTAAATTTTCTGCTTTAGCTACTTCGTCAAATTTTGTAGTAAAAACTCTGTATTCTTGCTCTAAAGAGTTTTCATTAATTTTTTGCACTAAATTCTCTGAATTATCTTTTTCACTGTCAGTGTTAACAGAATTTTCTTCAAGCTGATGATCTGTAAAATCATAATCAGTATCTATACCTTGATTATCGTCTTGTGCCTCTTGAGAGGTTTGGTCTTGATTAGGATCTTGTTCTTGATTCTTATTATCATTTTCTGATTGGTTTTCATTATTTTGTTCATTTTTGTTATTTTCGGTTTCATCATTATTATCAAAAAGATCCATATCTTTAAGAATTTCTGACATTTTAGAATTAAACTCTTTTTGATTTTCTAAATTTTTTTTAAAAAATTTAATATGTTTATCGAATGCTTCATGTAATTCT
>CACNHI010000039.1 GCA_902620265.1 uncultured Pelagibacteraceae bacterium
CATGAAAACTCCATACAAATGTTCGTTTTTAGGTAAGTTTTTTATGTAATTTATTAGGTGGCTTTTGTTTTTTTTTGAAGGGCCTTCTTTAGCAAATTTTATATGTTTTTTGGTTAGGTTAGAGTTTATCGTTCTGATATAACTCCCTTTTACATGGTTTTCTCTTAGTCTTTTTATTTTTGCTATCATGGAAAAATGTAAATTAGATTATCAAACTATTTATCTTTACTCATTTAACATAGACATTCATTAAATTTTTTTCAGTGCATAAATCAAGCCAATTGAGCTATTAGTACTGGTCAGCTACATGCGTTACCGCACTTCCACACCCAGCCTATCAACGTGGTGGTCTACCACGGCTCTATAGGAAGAACTAGTTTTGAGGTGAGTTTCCCGCTTAGATGCTTTCAGCAGTTATCTCGTCCGTACTTAGCTACCCGGCACTGCAGCTGGCGCTACAACCGGTCCACCAGTGGTACGTCCATCCCGGTCCTCTCGTACTAGGGACAGCTCCTCTCAATTCTTCTACACGCATAGCAGATAGGGACCGAACTGTCTCACGACGTTCTGAACCCAGCTCACGTACCACTTTAATTGGCGAACAGCCAAACCCTTGGGACCTGCTCCAGCCCCAGGATGTGATGCGCCGACATCGAGGTGCCAAACACTGCCGTCGATATGAGCTCTTGGGCAGTATCAGCCTGTTATCCCCGGCGTACCTTTTATCCGTTGAGCGATGGCCCTTCCACTCAGAACCACCGGATCACTATGACCGTCTTTCGACTCTGCTCGACTTGTCAGTCTTGCAGTCAGGCAAGCTTATGCCATTGCACTCTACGAACGATTTCTGACCGTTCTGAGCTTACCTTCGCACGCCTCCGTTACTATTTGGGAGGCGACCGCCCCAGTCAAACTACCCACCATACAATGTCTTGATACCGGATAACGGTGATCAGTTAGATGTCAAGAAAAACAAAAGAGGTATTTCACTGGCGACTCCACTAAAGCTGACGCCTTAGTTTCAATGTCTCCCTCCTATGCTAAATATGTTTTTCCTAACACCAATGTAAAGTTGCAGTAAAGGTGCACGGGGTCTTTCCGTCTAACTACGCGAACTCCGCATCTTCACGGAGAATTCAATTTCACTGAGTTGATGTTGGAGACAGCGGAGAAATCGTTACGCCATTCATGCAGGTCGGAACTTACCCGACAAGGAATTTCGCTACCTTAGGACCGTTATAGTTACGGCCGCCGTTTACTGGGGCTTCAGAAATGAGCTTGCACCCATCGCATTAACCTTCCAGCACCGGGCAGGCGTCAGACCCTATACATCCACTTACGTGTTAGCAGAGCCCTGTGTTTTTGATAAACAGTCGCTTCTCCCTGGCTTGTGCCACCCTTTAATAGTTGCCTACTAAAAGGTCTTCTTTATTCCGAAGTTACAGAAGCATTTTGCCGAGTTCCTTCAACATCATTCTCTCAAGCGCCTAAATATACTCTATTAATCCACCTGTGTCGGTTTAGGGTACGGTCTTATGATGGAGCTATTTCCTGGGACTTTTTCGCGGCAAGCTCAATCCATTAAGAACTTACAACTTACAAAATCCGTCACTACCATCTGGTCAAGGAATATTAACCTTGTTCCCATCGACTACGGCTTTCGCCCTCGCCTTAGGGGCCGACTAACTCTGCGCGGATTAACCTTGCGCAGAAACCCTTGGATTTTCGGCGATAAAGTTTTTCACTTTATTTATCGTTACTTATGTCAGCATTCGCACTTCTGATACCTCCAGAATCCCTCACGGGTATTCCTTTACAGGCTTACAGAACGTTCCGCTACCGCTTATAAAATTCGAAAATTTTATAAACCCACAGATTCGGTATGTGATTTTAGCCCCGTTACATCTTAGGCGCAGAAACTCTGTTAGACCGGTGAGCTGTTACGCTATCTTTAAAGGATGGCTGCTTCTAAGCCAACCTCCCGGCTGTTAAGGAATTTCCACATCCTTTCACACTTAATCACAATTTTGGGACCTTATCTGGTGGTCTGGGCTCTTTCCCTCTCGACCATGGACCTTAGCACCCACAGTCTGTCTGTTAAAGAACTACGCTCAGCATTCGGAGTTTTATTAGGTTTGGTAAGAATCTCTTCCCCCTAGCCCATTTAGTGCTCTACCTCTGAACGTATATTTATTTAACGCACTACCTAAATAGTTTTCGCGGAAAACCAGCTATCTACGAATTTGGTTGGCCTTTCACCCCTTACCACAAGTCATCCAAAGACTTTTCAACGTCAACTGGTTCGGTCCTCCAGCAAGTGTTACCTTGCATTCAACCTGCTCATGGTAAGCTCATTCGTTTTCGGGTCTAATTCATTAAACTAATCGCCCTATTAAGACTTGCTTTCGCTGCGCCTACACCTAGATGGCTTAAGCTTGCTTAATAAATTAAGTCACTGACCCATTATACAAAAGGTACGCCGTCACTCTAAAAAGAGCTTCGACTGATTGTAGGCATGCGGTTTCAGGTTCTATTTCACTCCCCTAATAGGGGTTCTTTTCACCTTTCCCTCACGGTACTAGTTCACTATCGGTCACTGAAGAGTATTTAGGCTTAGAGGGTGGTCCCCCTATATTCGAGCAAGATTTCACGTGTCCCGCTTTACTCAAGAATTATTTTGAACATTACTCTTACGGGACTATCACCCTCTTTGGTAAGTCTTTCCAGACTTTTCAGATTTTTTCAAAATAATTACAGGCCTATTCCGATTTCGCTCGCCACTACTAACGGAATCTCAATTGATTTCTTTTCCTCTGGTTACTTAGATGTTTCAGTTCTCCAGGTTTTCTCTTTAAACCTATTTATTCAGTTTAAAGTACCACATAAAGTGGTGGGTTTCCCCATTCGGAAATTTTCGGATCAAAACTTGCATACAGTTCCCCGAAACTTTTCGCAGTATACCACGTCCTTCGTCGTCTTTCAGTGCCAAGGCATCCGCCACACGCCCTTAAACGCTTGATTTATGCACAGAAAAAAATTCTGTGTTGAATCAAATTTTTAAAATGTTCAAATTATTGAACATTTGTGATTGTTCATCTATTCGAACAATCGGATATAGATATTGATAATATTAAAATATTCACAAATTAAATAACTAAGTGTTTTTGGTGGAGGATAGCGGGATCGAACCGCTGACCTCCTGAATGCAAATCAGGCGCTCTCCCAGCTGAGCTAATCCCCCAAAAATTGGTGGGCCGAGAAAGACTCGAACTTTCGACCCCACCCTTATCAAGGGTGTGCTCTAACCAACTGAGCTACCGGCCCTATTCAGTTAAAATTAAACACTAAATTCAAAAAGAAGAGAAACGAGGACGGTCAACATTATCCTGTTAAATATTTAAATTAAGAAAAATTTTCTTAATTATCCTTAGAAAGGAGGTAATCCAGCCGCAGGTTCCCCTACGGCTACCTTGTTACGACTTCACCCCAGTCGCTGACTATACCGTGGTCAAAGTTTATAAGCTTTGCCTTAAGGTAGAACCAACTCCCATGGTGTGACGGGCGGTGTGTACAAGACCCGGGAACGTATTCACCGCGGCGCGCTGATCCGCGATTACTAGTAATTCCAGCTTCATGCACTCGAGTTGCAGAGTGCAATCCGAACTGAGGCATCTTTTTAGGATTTGCTTGATGTCGCCATCTTGCTTCCTATTGTAAATGCCATTGTAGCACGTGTGTAGCCCAACACGTAAGGGCCATGAGGACTTGACGTCATCCCCACCTTCCTCCAGCTTATCACTGGCAGTTCTTTCAGAGTGCCCAACTAAATGGTGGCAACTAAAAGTGAGGGTTGCGCTCGTTGCGGGACTTAACCCAACATCTCACGACACGAGCTGACGACAGCCATGCAGCACCTGTGTTTCGTCCGGCCGAACCGAAAACTTTAATCTCTTAAAGTCGCGACGAACATGTCAAGTGTTGGTAAGGTTCTGCGCGTATCTTCGAATTAAACCACATGCTCCACTACTTGTGCGGGTCCCCGTCAATTCATTTGAGTTTTAACCTTGCGGTCGTACTCCCCAGGCGGTGTGTTTATCGCTTTCGCTGCGACACTGAAAATAAATTTCCAACGTCTAACACACATCGTTTACAGCATGGACTACGAGGGTATCTAATCCTCTTCGCTACCCATGCTTTCGTTCCTCAGCGTCAGTAATGATCCAGAAAGCTGCCTTCGCAATTGGTATTCTTTCTAATATCTACGAATTTCACCTCTACACTAGAAATTCTGCTTTCCTCTATCATACTCTAGCTAAAAAGTTTTGATAGCAGTTCCAGAGTTAAGCTCTGGGATTTCACTACCAACTTTTTTAACCACCTACGAACTCTTTAAGCCCAGTAATTCCGAACTACGCTAGGTCCCTTCGTATTACCGCGGCTGCTGGCACGAAGTTAGCCGGACCTTCTTATTCGGGTACAGTCATTTTCTTCCCCGACGAAAGAGCTTTACAACCCAAAGGCCTTCTTCACTCACGCGGCATCGCTGCATCAGAGTTTCCTCCATTGTGCAAGATTCCTTACTGCTGCCTCCCGTAGGAGTTTGGGCCGTGTCTCAGTCCCAATGTGGCTGATCATCCTCTCAAATCAGCTATTGATCACAGTCTTGGTAGGCCATTACCCCACCAACAAACTAATCAAGTGCGGGCTCATCCATTGGCGCATAAAGCTTTCTCCGTAAAGACTTATGAGGTATTAGCACAAGTTTCCTCGTGTTATTCCTCACCAAAGGGAAGATACCCACATGTTACTCACCCGTCTGCCACTAAGTATTGCTACTTCGTTCGACTTGCATGTATAAGGCGTGCCGCCAGCGTACGTTCTGAGCCATGATCAAACTCTCAAGTTTAAAAACGGCGCACACTAGCTTCTATATAAATTCTAAGAATAAAATTTATATAAATGTTGAAGCGTGTACGACAAATTTTGGTAACCTTAACCGTCCACACTTCTCTTCTTAAAATTAACAATTTACAAAGCTAATTGAGCCTAAAACTCAATGTTCACAATATTTTTATTGAGAAAGTGTACGCCTTATAATCGAAAATGGAAGTAAATCAAGCAGTATAGGGCTAAAAAAATTGATAAA
>CACNHI010000040.1 GCA_902620265.1 uncultured Pelagibacteraceae bacterium
ATCAACCTCAAACGATAATGTCTATAACAAAAATGTTTGTTAATCTTTTCGTTGGAGAACTTTTGAATAATAAGTCAATAAATCTTGATAAAAAAGTATCTTACTACCTTCCAAAAATTGGGAGTGGATATGCCAATGCTAAAGTGCAAGACGTGTTAAATATGAATGTAATAAATGCCTACACAGAAGATTACACCAAGGCATACTCTTCATCTTTTTTACATGAGCCTGTTGGTGGATGGAGACTACCAAAAAGTGGTGATACGCATTTAAGTCAGGAAAGTTATTTAAATACTATCAAATCAAAAAAAAATAAAAATTTAAAAAACAAAAGTAATTTAGCTTTTTATAAATCTGCAAATACCGATGTTATAGGATTAATAGTTGAAAAGATCAGCGGTAAATCATTAAGACATTGGATGTTAAGAGCGGTTGAGGCAGCTGGGTTTGAAGATGGGCTTTATATTGCATCTGACAGATATGGCATGCCTTGGATGTCAGGGGGTGGATGTTTGATTACAAGAGACTTTTTAAGAATGGGTCTTTTATTTGCAAGAAAAGGTAAAGGAGTGGGAAATAGGAAGATTGGCTCAAGCTCTTTTTTAAACCGAACTTTAAACAATGTTGGTCCAAAATATATGAACTTATCAAATAATAAATATTTATATTATTCTAACTCTACTATGGTATCTGGAAATATGATCGGCCATTCAGGTTATGGTGGTCAATTTTTAGCCGTTAATTTAAAAACTGGAAACGTTGCTGCTTTTTTTTCTGTTTTAGAAACTAAATCAGCTACAAAAGAAAGTTACAAAGTAGATATGATTAATATGTTGATTGATTTAGTGGATACCAAATATTAAGCGGTAATTTTTTTATCCTCTTTAGGAGCAAGAACAACAGCTAAAATTCCACCTAAAATAATCATTGAACTTCCAACTATTTCTCTCCATCCAAAAGGTTCATCGGTTAAAATACTGGAGCTTACAACTCCAACGACTATTTCTGTTAGAAAAAGAATTGAGCATAGTCCAGCACCTAGTTTGCTTGGTGCCCAAAGAATAACAATTCCTGTAGGAATGAAATAAAATAATGACAAAACAATTAAGAACATTGCCATTGGAATAAAAGACTCTATTGGTGGTGTCTCGCCCAAATAATCAACTAATAAAAAACCAGCCACAATATTAAATAATGTTCCGTAGAAGAAAAATGAAAATATAATCGGGAATACTCCATCAGTCTTTACAACTTCAAGTCTTATCATTCCTCCTGCAAAAATTGCTCCTCCAGCGAGAGCTATCCAATCCCCAGCATTTTGAGGTAAAGGTATAATTGCATCTTTACTAAAAACTATCCATAGGCCAGCGAGAGCTAGCGAAAGTGTAACTGCTCTTTGCCAGCCAGGTCTTCTTTTTAAAAATAAGATTTCAAAAATAGTAGTCCAAATAGGAGTCATGTAAAAAAGTATTAAAGCTCTTATTACATCTGTTAAAAGAAAACTTAGTGCATAACAAATAAAACCACCACCAACCAGTAATCCTGTTAATGGAAGCTCGAAGCCACTTCCTTTTTTTTTATAAACTCTCCAAAGAGCGATTGGTAACAACAATAACACTCCAATTACCATCTGGGCAATTGTACCCCATCCGCCAGTTAATCCTCCAGCTTCCAGTGTACGTTGAGGGAGCCAATAAATTCCCCAAGCTCCAGCGGAAAATGCTAAAGCAAGTGCAATTTTAAAATGATGAGGGTGTCTTTGCATTAATTATTATATTTCCGGTTTTATTTTTGAATAATTGAACATTTGTTCGTATTTTCTTGCAAATGCAAGTACTTTTAAATCATCGTTCTTTTTTCCTATTATTTGCATACCCATTGGTAGTTTATTTTTATTAAAACCAACTGGAACTGTTATAGTTGGTAATTCTAAAAGGCTTGATAATATAAAAACTTCAATCCATCGATGATAAGTATCTAGATTAAAATCATTTATTTTTTCTGGATAATTTAGTTCTTTTTTAAATGGAAATACTTGTGCTGATGGTAAAGCTAAAAAATCGTAATCTTTAAATATCTGATTTATATCATTTATAGATTTTTTTCTTTTTTCTAATGCAATATCAATATCATTATCTTTAATATCTTTTCCCCTATTGTACTCCCAAATTGCCTGAAAAGTCATTTCATTAATATCTTTAATACTCATACTTCCAATATCCATAAATATACTTCTTGATCTGAATGTTAACCACGAGTCCCATAGTTCATCAGTATTAATACCTGATTTCAAAAAATCTATTTTTATATTTTGTTTATTTAACTCACTTAATTTTTTTTCACAAATTTCTAATATTTCATTTTCAAATTTATATTTACCATTAATGTCGGATAACCATGCTATTTTTATATTTTTAATTTCTGAATCTTTTATTTCAAAATTTTGAAAATTAGATTTTAATTCTAAAGAATATGGATCCAAACTGTGTTTACCAGTTACGCTATCTAAAATAATTGTCATATCGTCTGGTGTTCTAGATAAAAAACCAGGAGTAGTTAAAATAGGAATATTTTTTTGGTTGTCCGATCTAGCAGAAGAAATAACTCCTGGAGTTGGTCTAAAACCGTATATATTAGAATATGCAGCAGGATTCCTACATGAACCCATTTGATCTGTACCATCTGCAAATGGAACTAATTGAGCTGCGACTGCTGAACTTGCGCCTCCACTTGAACCACCAGACGACTTGCTTAAGTCATAAACATTTGAAGTTGGACCAAAAAGTCTATTAATTGTATGTCCTCCAACTCCGAGTTCAGCTGTATTAGTTTTTCCAATTATTATTGCGCCGTTTTCAATTAGTTTATCCACAAAAAAAGAATTTTTTTTCGGAAAATAATCTTTGTAACCTTTAAAACCGTATGTTGTTTGAATTCCAACTACATCACTTAAATCTTTAACAGCTAATGGTAATCCGAACAAAGATTTATTTTTATTCTGTTGATTATCTTTTTTTTTAGCTTCTTCTAAAATTTTCTCAGTCTCTTTTAAAAGAACAATTGCATTTAATTTTGGATTATACTTTTCAATTCTTGCTAAATAGAATTCTACTACTTCTTTTACTGATATCTGTTTTGTCTGAATTAATTTAATAATTTCAGATACTTTTTTGTTTTCTAGCATCTGCCCTAGCGAGCTTTTTTAATGCTTTTTAAAGTTAATTGTTCAACCTCTTCTAAAGTTGCTTTTTTAGGATTTTGACCATAAGCCTGATCGAGCATAGATTTTTTTGCAATTCTTTTGAATGAATCCTCAGGTACACCAATTTCATTTAATCCTCTTGGAATATTAAGTTCATCTAACATTTTATTTAAATTTTCTCTAAAACCTTTAACTGAATGGTCATCAAATTGCATTGCCTCTGACATTCGCTGAACTTTTTCCTCTAAACCAGGTAAATTATATTCCATTACTGTTGGAAGAATTATTGCATTTGTAAGTCCATGATGGGTATTATATTCTGCACCAACCATATGAGAGATGGCATGTACTAAACCTAAGCCTTTTAAAAAAGCTACTCCCCCTAAATAAGACCCTACAATCATTCCTCCCCTTGCAACTAAATTGTCTGGTTCATTTACTGCCAGTTTAAGGGACTTAGAAATTAAATTTAAACTTTCTAAAGCTGAACCATCACATAACGGATGAAACATAGGAACACTGTAACCCTCAATAGCATGTATCATTGCATCAACACCGGTCCAAGCTGTTAGGTTTGCTGGTAACTTTAAAGTTAATTCTGGATCAACTAATGCTAAGCAGGGTCTAGCTTCTGGATGCCATATACAAAATTTCATACCTTTTTTTGTGTCAGTAACCATTGCAGTTATTTCTGTTTCTGCACCTGTACCAGCAGTTGTTGGTATAGTTATTAATTTTGGAAAAGGGTTTTTACCTTTTAGATCTCTTGGAACTTTATCTAAAAATTCAAAATCCCACAGAGGTATTCCGCTATTAACAGTTAAGCATATAGCTTTTCCTCCATCCATAGCACTACCCCCTCCTATTGCTATAATTGAATCATGATTGCCGTCTTTGAATGCTTTGCAGCCACCATCGATTTCATCATCTCTAGGGTTTGGAGATATGTTAGAGTAAATATTTGATTTAATTTTTGTATCTGAAAGCAGATTTTGTAATTCACTTATAAAGGGTAGCTTAGTACTTCCACTATCTATTACGATTAAAGGATTTTGAATATTGAAATCTTTGCAGAATTTTCCAATTTCTTTAAATCTTCCCGGTCCATAGGCTGTAAATGTAGGAAAGGTCCAATCTTGTTTGCCTAATAAATCGTCTTTGTTGAGTTTAAAATTTTGCATATTTATTTAAAAATTTATACTAACTTACAAAAATAAATGAAAATCGCAAAAGAAAAAGTGGATATAAGGAAAACTTTAATCGCAATACTTACAATGCTATTGGGTGTAGTTTGTGTAGATTTATATTTAGTAGTAATTAGATTTATTGGAAATGACTATTCGGTGTTTAAATTAGCTGTTTTTAGAAATTTTTTTGCGGTCATACCATTACTTGTCCTGCTTTTCTTTTCAAAAGAATATAGTTCTCTTTTTAAGAATGTAAATAAGAGATTTTTGTCTCTCTGTTGTTTTAGAGGATTAAGTTTTCTTGCAATGAATATATTTATTTTTATCTCGGTAATTAATGTTGAGTTTGCAACAG
>CACNHI010000041.1 GCA_902620265.1 uncultured Pelagibacteraceae bacterium
CTCTGCTAGGTTTTACAAAAGCTTATAATGAAGCAAAAAAAAGCTGCAATTAAAAAAAAGCAAAAAAAAAAAATTGTTTTAGCCTATTCTGGTGGTCTTGATACCTCAATTATTTTAAAATGGCTTCAAGAAAATTTCAAAGCTGATGTAATTGCTTATACAGCTGATATTGGCCAAAAAATGAATAAAAAAAAAATTATAAACAATGCTAAACATTTGGGAGTTAAAAATATAATTATTGAAAATTTACAAGACGAGTTTGTAAAAGAGTATGTTTTCCCAATGATTAGAGGTCACGCTGTGTATGAAGGTGTATATTTATTAGGAACATCTATTGCTAGGCCATTGATTGCAAAAGCGCAAATTAAAGTTGCTAAAAAATTTAAAGCTTACGCTGTATCACATGGATCTACAGGAAAAGGAAACGATCAAGTAAGATTTGAACTTGGTTACTACTTTTTTAATCCAAAAATCAAAGTAATTGCTCCTTGGCGTATTTGGAATTTAAATTCTAGAACTGATCTCATCAAGTATGCCAAAAAAAATAAAATTCCAATACCAAAAGACAAAAAAGGTGAACCGCCTTTTTCGATTGATGATAATTTATTTCACACATCAACTGAAGGAAAAGTTTTAGAAAATCCAAAAAATCAAGCACCAGAATTTATATTTCAAAGAACTGTTTCACCTGAAAAGGCTCCAAACAAACCAACTTATGTAACTGTAAATTTTAAAAAAGGTGATCCGATGGGTTTGAACGGAAAAAAATTATCTCCTTCAATACTATTAAAGAGACTAAATCATCTAGCTGGAACTAATGGTATAGGACGAGTGGATTTAGTTGAAAATAGATTTTTAGGAATAAAATCTCGGGGTGTTTATGAAACTCCAGGTGGAACGTTATTAATGATTGCACATCGTGCAATCGAGTCAGTTTCATTAGATAAGTCAACAATGCATTTAAAAGAAAATATTATGCCAAGATACGCTGAGTTAATTTATAACGGTTACTGGTTTTCAAAAGAAAGATTTAAATTACAAAAAATTATAGATTTAAAAAGAAATAAAGTTAATGGCTCCATTAAACTTAAACTTTATAAAGGAAATACAACAATTGTTTCAAGAGTTACTAGTAGTAAAGCTTATTCGCTTAAAAATGTTTCTTTTGAAGAAAATAAAAGTTTTAATAAAAAAAATGTAGAACGATTTATTAATTTCCATAAAAAGAAATTGAGATAATTAACTTTGTAATCTTTTAAAGCACTCAATAGTATTCTTTAATAAACAAGCAATAGTCATTGGTCCTACTCCCCCTGGAACTGGTGTTATAGCTTTTGCAATCTTTGAAACTTCGTCAAAAGCAACATCTCCAACAATACCTTTTTCGGTTTTATTAATTCCTACATCTATTACAATTGAATCTTTTTTAATCCAGTCACCTCTAACTAGCTCTGGTATACCAACTGCAGCTACAACTATATCACCTTTTAAACACTCGCCTTTTAGATCCTTAGTTTTCGAATGTGTTATTGTTACTGTACAATTCTCTTTCAAAAGTAGTTGTGTCATTGGTTTACCATTTAAGTTTGACCTACCAATTACTACAGCTTTTTTTCCAGACAAATTAGGCTCAACTTTTTTAATTAACAAGTAACAACCTAAAGGAGTGCAAGGAACTGAACTTTTATATCCTGATGAAAGATTTCCAACATTCATAGGATGAAATCCATCAACATCTTTTTCAGGAATTATTGCCTCTATAACTTTTTTTTTATTAATATGTTTTGGCAACGGCAATTGTACTAGGATACCAGAAACCGTATCATCTTTATTTAATTCATAGATTTTTTTTAATATTGTAATTTCTTCAACACTATCCGGATACTTTATTACCTCAGATTTCAGTCCGACCTCTTTTGCGGATTTTTCTTTATTTCTCACATAAATTTGACTTGGAGTGAGATCTCCAATTAAAATTACGGTAAGACCAGGTACTTTATTATATTTTGTTTTTAAGCTAGAAACTTCCTTTCTTAATTCTTCTCGTAAGTTAGCTGCTTCTTTTTTTCCATCAATTAAAATCATAATTAGTTAAATAAAATAGGCGCTAAATAAAGCTTCATACACACTTCTACAAACCATATCAACAAAAGAAGGATAATAGGAGAAATATCAAAAGCACCAAGGTTTGGTAAAAAACGTCTTATATGCATTAGTAAAGGCTCTGTAAGTCGATATGTAAAATCTAAAACTAGATACACAAACCTATTTGATGTGTTTAAGACATTAAAAGCAACAAGCCAACTTATTACCACATTAGCAATAACAACATAAGTATAAAGTTTTAAAACTTGAAGCACCAAATAAAATAATGCAATCATTTTTTTTCTACATATATAGATTGACTTGGGAATGCAAATGCTGCACCATTTTTTTCTACAATTTGTTTAATTTGTATTGCTAACCTTTCTTTAACCGAAAGCCATTTTTCCCATTCATCGGTTTTTGTAAAACAGCGTATATACATATCTATAGAACTTTCAGCAAATTTATCTATCCTTACGGCATAACCAATTTCAGTATTAAAATCTTCGTGTTTTTTTATGTAATCCTCGATTTCATCTCTAATTTTTTTGAGTTGATCCACAGTAGTGTCGTATTGAAGATTAATGATCCAACTTATGATCCAATTTGTGGTTTGACTAACATTTATAACAGCATTCTCTGCAAATTGAAAATTGGGAATTATTGCAAGCGATTTATCAAATTTTCTTATTGTAGTAGATCTAAAACCAATTTTTTCCACTATACCTTCTATAATACCTTCAACCAAAATCCAGTCACCCATTTTAAAACGTTTTTCAACTAACACTAATATTCCTGAAATCAAATTTTTAAATAGATCTTGAGCGCCTAAAGCAACTGCAACACCAAACAGACCAAGACCAGCAATTATTGGACCAATTTTAATTCCCCATAATTCAAGAACTGCTGCAGCTCCTAAAATAAAAATTAATATTTTTAATGACTTAATTATCCAGCCAATCAATTCTCTTGTTAAAATTTTTCCTAATCCACTAAGAATATATGATATAGGTTCAATAATTTGGTGAATAATCCAAAACAGTAATATTGTTATTAAAGTTCTATTAAGATTATCTACAAACGACCTGGTATCCTCTGAAAATGACATATAATAACTTGCAATAAAAAATCCTAGAACAATTGGTAAAAATCTCGCTGGACCTACCATTGCTTTAACAAAAGTGTCGTCTAACTTATTTGTAGTTCTTTGTGAAATTATCTCTAATTTTTTAATTATTAATTTACTTATTAGTCCTCTAAAAATTAAAAAGATTAAAAAAATACCTAATCCAATCAAAATCTCAAAAATATCAATGCCTAAAATTCCTCTGTTCCAAACAGACAAAAATAAATCTTTAAAATTATCAAATATTTCCATAATCAAATTTTATACAGCAAAAATTCTTCTTCTCCAGGATTAAAAAGAAATATTTTTTTCCATTTTATTTCATTTAAAATAGTAGAAGTTTTTTCACTTATACACATTAAATTGGTATTCATCCAAGAGTTTTGAAGATTGTAATTTTTTATCATATTCAAAAAGCTTAGTGCACTATTTTGCGAATAAACATAAACTATGTCAGGTATTTTAACTTTAAGTTTTTCAATTTCATCATTGTTAAATTTTTCTTGCGCAATGGCTTTATAATTAATTATTCTTTTTAAATTATAACCCTCAGAGATTAATTTTTTATCTAGGTCTGAAGATATTATCTCGCCTGTAACATAAATTAAATTTCCATCAGAAGCTTCAAAATTTTGGAAAATAATTTCTTTTAGATTTTCAACATTGCCACCAGCTACATATATATTTTGAAATCCTTTAGTTTTAGCAACTTTTTCAGTAGCATTTCCTACACAGAAACATTTTATTTGTTTGTCGATTTTTTGTGTATCTAAAAATTTAATAGCATTAGAGCTTGTAAATATAATGCCTTTAAAAAGAGAAAAATCTAAACTTTCATAAATTATTTTTTGAATACTGATAACAGGTACATGCGAAACCATATGTCCTAAAGATTTAAATCTTAACATTAATTCATGGCAAT
>CACNHI010000042.1 GCA_902620265.1 uncultured Pelagibacteraceae bacterium
TATTAAAACCCAATATGATGAAATAATTAGTTTTTATCGCTGTCTACTAATTTCTTTTTTGTGATCCATGGCATCATAGCTCTTAAGCCAGCTCCAACTTTTTCTATTGGGTGCTCAGCCAATTTAGCTCTAGTTTGAAGAAAGTTTTTTTGACCGTTCTTGCATTCATCCATCCATTCTTTAGTAAATTCTCCAGATTGAATCTTATTTAAAACTTCTTTCATTCTTTTTTTAGTTTCCTCTTTATTTATTATTTTTGGGCCTGAGGTGTATTCTCCATATTCAGCAGTATTAGATATGGAGTAGTTCATATTTGCAATTCCACCCTCATAAATAAGATCAACAATTAGTTTTACTTCATGCACTGTTTCAAAATATGCCATTTCAGGTTCGTAACCCGCTTCAACTAATGTTTCGTAACCATTTTTAATTAATTCAACTAATCCACCACATAAAACTGTTTGTTCTCCAAATAAATCTGTTTCTACTTCATCCTTAAATGTTGTTTCAATTATGCCAGATCTTCCACCACCGATAGCAGATGCGTAAGACATTGCTATATCCCTTGCTTTTCCTGAACCATTTTGATGAACAGCAAATAAACAAGGAACTCCTCCACCTTTTTCAAATTCACTTCTTACTAAATGTCCTGGTCCTTTAGGAGCTACCATAAATACATCCAAATCTTTTCTTGCATTAATCAAATCGTAATGAATATTTAATCCATGAGCAAATGCTATTGAGGTTCCTTCTTTTACTCTTTGTTCAATATGATTTTTATAAATTGTTGCTTGAAGTTCATCGGGAGTTAATATCATAACCACATCTGCCCACTCAGCTGCATCAGATAAATTCATTACTTTTAAACCTTTTGACTCAGCTTTTGCCTTACTTGCGGACCCATCTCTCAATGCAACCACAACATCTTTTACTCCACTATCTTTTAAATTTAAAGCATGAGCATGGCCTTGGCTTCCATAACCAAATATCGCAATTTTTTTATTAATTATTAAATTTTTGTCAGTATCTTTTTCATAGAACATCTTCATAAGTATCCCCTTTATTTAAAAATTTCTGCTCCTCTAGTCATAGCAACAGCTCCTGTTCTTGATACACTCACTAAACCAAGTTTTTTCAAATTTTTTGACATTATATCTATTTCTCTTCTTAAGGCTGTTACTTGAACTACATAAGATTTGTTTGTTTTATCCAATAATACAGCATTATACTTTTTACAAGCATTAAAAGCTTTTTTTCTTTTAGAAATATTCCCTACTAACTTAAATAAGGCCATTTCTTTAAAGATTACATTTTTATCTTCTCTTTTAAAATCTGCAACTTTATGTACAGGTACCAACTTTCTTAATTGTAATTTTATTTGTTCAATTACTTGGGGTGTACCTGTTGTTACTATAGTTATTCTTGATATATTTAATTTTGCATCAACCTCGGCAACCGCTAGGGACTCTATATTATAACCTCTGCCAGAAAATAACCCGACAACTCTAGCTAAAACCCCAGCTTCATTATCAACCCATACGACTATTATATGTTTATCAAATTTACCTTTTTTACCAGGAGTACTGTATGCTGATTTACTCATTTTAAACTAGGGTCTTACCCTTTCCAGTAATTTTATTTTGTTCTTGGTCTTTTGGACCTAACAACATCTGATTATGAGGTTTACCTGATGGAATCATTGGAAAACAATTTTCTTGTTTATCAACTAAACAATCAAAAATAACAGGTCTATCTGTATTTAACATTTCGATAATCTTGTCATCTAATTCATTAGGATTTGTGGCTCTAATTCCAACACAACCATAAGCTTCTGCTAATTTAACAAAATCTGGAAGAGCGGCAGTATAACTTTCAGAATAATTTTTATCATGAAGCAATTCCTGCCACTGTCTTACCATTCCCATGTATTCATTATTTAAAATAAATATTTTTATAGGTAGATTATATTGTACTGCAGTAGACATTTCTTGCATCGTCATTAGAACTGATGCCTCACCGGCAATATCAATTACAAGTTTTTTTGGGTGTGCAATTTGTACACCAACAGCTGCTGGCAAACCATAACCCATTGTTCCAAGTCCTCCTGAGGTCATCCATCTATTAGGTTTATCGAACTTATAGTGTTGAGCTGCCCACATTTGATGTTGTCCTACCTCGGTAGTAATATATGTATCTTTACCTTTTGTTAACTCATAGAGTCTTTGGACAGCATACTGAGGTTTGATTGTTTCAGTACTATTTACATAATCTAAAGATTTTTTTTCTCTCCATTTTTGAATCTGTTCCCACCATTTTGAAATTTTTTGTTTATTTGAATTTGCAAAATTTGGTTTTGCTTTCTTAATTGTTTTTAAAGTTGAAGATATTACATCTTGAACATCTCCAATTATTGGCAAATCTACTTTTACATTTTTATTAATTGACGATGGGTCTATATCAATATGAACTTTTTTAGATTTAGGAGAAAATTCATCAATCTTTCCTGTAATACGATCATCAAACCTCGCGCCTATATTTATCATTAAATCACAATCATGCATTGCATTGTTTGCCTCGTATGTGCCATGCATTCCAAGCATACCAAGAAAAGAGTTATCATCACCTGGGAAAGATCCCAAGCCTTGCAAAGTAGATGTTATGGGAAAACCTGTTGCTTCAACAAGCTCTCTTAATAATACGCTTGCTCTAGGCCCAGAGTTAATGACACCACCGCCAGTATAAAATATTGGTTTGTTGGCTTTAGACATCAGTTTTATTAATTCATCTATATCTTTTTGATTAAAATTATTATGCCTTTTACCATTTAATTTTTTTTTTCTTTTAGGTTTAGAGTATGTAGCTTTTTGAAATTGAATATCTTTTGGTATATCTACTAAAACAGGACCTGGTCTACCAGTCGTTGCAACTTCAAATGCCTCATGAATAATTTTTGATAAATCTTTTATGTCTTTCACCAACCAATTATGTTTTGTGCATGGCCTTGTAATCCCTGTTGTATCACATTCTTGAAAAGCGTCTGTACCAATTAAATGAGTTGGTACTTGCCCTGAAATACAAATCAAAGGTATGGAGTCCATGTATGCATCTGTTAATGCTGTAACGACATTTGTTGCTCCTGGTCCCGATGTAACTAATACTACACCTGGTTTACCAGATGATCTTGCGTATCCTTCAGCGGCGTGTCCTGCACCTTGTTCATGTCTTACTAAAATATGTTTAATGGATGAGTGGTTTTTTAATTCATCATAAATGGGTAGAACTGCACCTCCAGGGTAACCAAAAATAAATTCAACATTTTGATCTTCTAAACATTTAAAAACAATTTCAGCTCCTGTTGATAATTTTGACATTTAACCAATCTAGCTGAAGTTGTGCTTATTGGTCAAGTTTAAGAGAGGATATTTTTATATTTTTTTATAAATGAGTTTAGCTTTTTATGATCAATATTTTCCCAGTCAATCATTTGATTTCTTGCCCAAGTTCTCTGTCTTTTTGCATATTGTCTTGTTTTTATGGAAATTTGGTCTTTTGTGACATTAATATTTTGCTCTCCATTTAAAAATTTAGAAATTTCTGAAATCCCTATTATCTTATTGGATGACTTGTCCTTATTAACCTTTAGCCTTCTAAATTTTTTTACTTCATTCACTGCACCAGCTGAAATCATATTATTTACTCTTCTATCTATTCTTCTGATTAAATCTTCCTTAGGACAGTCGATATAGATTTTTAAAAATTCTTTCTCATTAAAATACTTCTTTGTTTGTTCAAACCACTTAAATAAGGAAATTTTTGTATATTTTTTGACCTCGAAAGCTCTAATTGATCTTTGCGAGTCGTTAGCGTTTATTTGTGATTTAGCTAAAGGATCTAATTTGATTAAATTTTTATAGAATTTTTTTTGACCTATTTTTAAATGCTCTTTTCTAATTTTATTTCTATATTTAAGTGGTATCACAGGAATTTTTGCCAAACCATTCAAAATAGCTTTAAAGTATAATCCTGTCCCTCCGACTAATATTGGAGTTTTATTTTTTTTTTGAATCTGATTAATTATTTTAAGTACTTTTTTTAGCCAATCGCCAGTTGAAAAAT
>CACNHI010000043.1 GCA_902620265.1 uncultured Pelagibacteraceae bacterium
ATAATTCAGTTTCGCCTTACTTCATTATTGTTTTATTATGGTACCCGTGTTTTGAATTATTATTTTCAATGATAAGAAGATTAATAAAAGATATAAAAACGTACAGACCTGATACCTCACACTTGCACCAAATGATATATAAAAATTTAAAGTCAAATATCAATACAAAAAATAATTTATTTTTACATTTTGTATCAACTTTTATAATTAATTCTTATAATTTAATTTGTTTTCTCATAGCCTTAAAATATATTTATAACTCCGAAATCCTTATATTTATTATAGCTATTAATGTAACAGTGTATATTTTGACATATAATTCATTAAAACTTCCTTTTAATAGAGTTAAGAGAAAGTAAAAGTAAATAGTATAAGGATTTAATAACATTAAATTTTAAATAAGTATTATAAACTCTATATCCATCAAAGATTTTCTGCTTTAGATTTGATGACAATGATTTTTTACTATAATTCCAATCAACTAAATATTCAGGAAAATTAAAAGCATGTATATTTTTTTTTGTAATTTTTAACCAAGCAGTAAAATCTTCTTTTGTTTTTAATGGCGGGAATAAATCTTTATTTATTTCAGATTTTTTAAGAAAAACTGTAGATAAACCTATTTCACAATCTGTTAATAAATCTTTGTAAGAAACCTTATTTTTTTTACTGTTTACATTAATCTCTTTACCATTTTTTTTTTTATAATTGCAAAAAGTAAATTTGTAATTATTTTCTAACATAAATTTTATTTGCTTTTCGAGTCTTTGGGGAAACCAACTATCATCGGCGTCCAAAAAGGCAATTATTGAGCCTAAAGATTTCTCAATACCCCTATTTCTGGATAATCCAGCACCTAAATTTTTTTCGTTTTCAATAATTTTAATTTTAGGATTATCATTTATTACTTTCTTTAAAAAAACTAAATCATCTTTATTTTCATCATCATAAATTAATATTATTTCAAAATCTTGAAAGGTTTGGTTTAAAACTGATGTTAATGTTCTCTCAATAAAACTTCTTTTTCTAAAATAAGGGATAATTACACTTACTAATGCCATATTTTGATAATACTAAGTAACCAAATTATACTAATACATATTAAAACAATATGAAATAATAAAATGTATTACAAGTTTGTTAAATTTTGTTTATCTTTTTTCGACTATTTGAATAAAAAAAATATCTTAAACTTTTTTGAAAAGAAAAAAAAAAAATCAATTTCACTTTTTATAGATGTTGGCGCTCATCATGGAGAAAGTATAAAATTATTTAATAAAATCTTTAAAATTCAAAATATTTTAGCATTTGAACCAAGTGAAGAAAATTTCAATATTTTGAAAATAAGAACTAGAAAATTTAATAATCTAAAATTACACAATATAGCTCTAGGCAATTATAACGGCATTGTGGATTTTAAACATCATTACGATTCTGAGTCTTCTACGATCACAGATATTAATGAAAATTCAAAATATTATAAAAAAAAAAATTATTTATTAAATCCATTTTCTTTAAATAAAAATAAATTTTTTGTTTCGAAAGTAAAAATTAATAGATTAGATGAAATTCTTATCAGAGAAGAGATTAAATATATTGATATACTTAAAATTGATACTGAGGGGCAAGATTTTAATATTATCAAAGGTCTTGGAAAAATGATACAGAAAGTTGAAATAATATATTTTGAACATCATTTTCACAATATGTTACAAAAAAATTATACACTAACAGATGTACATCATTATTTATTAAAAAATAATTTTAAAAAAGCATTAAAAAATAAAATGTTTTTTCGTAAGACATTTGAGTATATATATGTAAATAATAATTTATCTCATGAGTAATTTAACCTTAATAATACCTGCAAAAAAAGAAGCAGAGTCTCTGCCAGTATTTCTGAAAGAGTTAAAACAATACCACTTTAAAAAAATTATTGTGTTACAAAAAGATGATTTAGAGACTATTGAGTCAATTAAAGATTTTGAAGAAATAAATATTCTAGAACAAAATCAAAATGGTTACGGCAATGCTCTTATTGAGGGAATAAACAAAGTAGATACAGAGTATTGTTGCATTATTAATGCTGATGGATCAATGAATCCTAAATATCTTAATGATATGTTGGAAGCATGTCTTAAAAATGATCTAGTCTTTGGCTCTAGGTATCAAAAACCAGGTGGTGGTAGTGATGATGATGATATTATAACATCATTTGGAAATTTTTTTTTTACCCTAGTTGGAAATATTTTATTTAATTTAAAAATAACCGATATTCTTTACACATATATTCTTGGAAGAACGAGCTCTTTTAAAAAGTTAAATCTAATAAACTCAGACTTTAGAATCTGTGTAGAAATTCCGATTAAAGCTAAATTAAAAAAAATGACTTATACTTGTATGCCATCTTATGAAAGAAACAGAATTGGAGGAAAAAAAAAAGTTAATCCTATAAAAGATGGATTGCTTATACTTTACGAAATTGTTAAGTATTTTTTTAAGAGAATATAATTTAAAATATAAAACATGAAAAAAAAAGCTTTGATCTTTGGTGTGACTGGCCAGGATGGATCCTATCTAGCGGAACTTCTTATAAAAAAAAGATATGTTGTTCATGGAGTAAAAAGAAGATCATCTTCAATTAATACTGGAAGGATAGATCACATATACCAAGACCCACATATTAAAAATAGAAACTTTATTTTACATTATGGAGATATAACTGACTCCTTATCTGTAACTCGACTGATAAATCAAATTAAACCAGATGAAATTTATAATTTAGCTGCGCAATCACATGTACAAGTGTCTTTTGAGTCCCCAGAATATACTGCGAATGCTGATGCTTTGGGCGCGCTAAGAATTTTGGAGGCTATAAGGTTTAATAATTTGGAAAAAAAAACCAAATTTTATCAAGCTGGTACATCAGAATTATATGGACTGAATGAAAAAACTCCACAAAATGAAAATTCTCATTTTCATCCAGCAAGTCCTTACGGTGTAGCCAAATTATATGCTCACTGGATAACAATTAACTATAGAGAGGCATATAAGATTTTTGCATCTAATGGAATATTATTTAATCATGAAAGCCCACGAAGGGGTGAAACTTTTGTTACTCAAAAAATAGTACAAGCAATGTGCAAAATAAAGATGAAAAAACAAAAAATTTTATACTTAGGTAATTTATATTCAAAAAGAGACTGGGGCCATGCTAAGGATTTCGTAAAGGCAATGTGGTTAATTTTACAACAAAAAAAACCAAACGATTTTGTAATTTCAACTGGAAAACAAACAACGGTGAAAAATTTTGTAAATTTAGTAGCATCACATCTTAAAATGAAATTAAAATGGAAAGGAAAAGGAATCAAAGAAAAGGCAATTGATGAAAATGGAAAAGTTATAGTTGCATGCGACAAAGCCTATTACAGACCATTAGAGGTAAATAGCTTATTAGGGGATTCTAAGAAAGCAAGGCGTGCTCTAGGATGGAAACCTCAAGTAAAAATAAATGAATTAGTCTCTGACATGGTCAATATGGAATTTAAGAGAAATTCTTACTGAAAATATGAAAATTTTTTTAGCAGGTCATAAAGGACTAGTTGGATCAGCGATTTTAAGAAAATTAAAAAAAAAAAAATATAAAAAAATTATTTTAGCTGATAAAAAAAAATTAAATTTACTCGATCAAAGTAAAGTTTTTAAGTTTTTAAAAAAAAAAAAACCTGATTTAGTTATTATAGCCGCAGCTAAAGTGGGGGGAATATACCACAATAATAAACACGGAGCAGATTTTATCTATGAAAATTTACAAATTCAAAATAATTTAATTCACGGTAGTTTTAAAAATAATATTAAAAATTTAATATTTTTTGGTTCTAGCTGCATTTATCCGAAATTTTCGAAACAACCAATTAAAGAAAAATATCTGTTAACCGGAAAACTTGAGGAAACAAATTTACCTTACGCTACAGCTAAAATTGCTGGGGTAAAAATGTGCGAAGCCTATAATAAACAATATAATACAAACTATATT
>CACNHI010000044.1 GCA_902620265.1 uncultured Pelagibacteraceae bacterium
CTCCACCTACTCTATTTTCATTTGTTTCATCCATTAACAAATGAGTAATCATTATTCTGTTATAAATTTTATCTGCAGATTTTTTTGCTGCTTCAGCTACGATCGGTTTATAACTTTCTCCGTGAATCATAATCTGCCATTTACCTTCTCTTTGGTAACGACCAGTTTGCTTATTTTTCATCATTGGAAGTCCCCATTCATCAAACATATGAACTGTTGAATCCACATGTCGTGCCATGTCGTACCCAAGATCTTCTCTTACAAGACCCATTAAATCATTTCTCGCATAACGAACGTGATCCTCGGGCTGATTTTCGCCCCACTGCATGCCCATATAACAATTAATTGCATACAAGCCTTGAGCTACAGCACCACTTCTGTCTATATTTGCTTTTTCTACGCAAACTATTTTAAGATCTCTACCCCAATGTCTAGCTTCAAAAGTAGCACCTGTACCAGCCATACCCCCACCAACAACTAGAACATCACATTCTTCAATAATAGTTTTTCTAGCCATTAGTAATAAACACCTTTTTTGAATGCACTTTTTTCTACTTTAGGCAAATCTTTGTTGGTATTAAGTCCGTGTGGTTCATTATATAAAATTTGAGAATTTATTTCACCTTGGTTTGGTTTGTCTCCATCTGCAAGTTTTGGAATAAATTTTCCCCATGGCTTAGTTGTGATTGGTGAAACAAAGTTTTTCTCTGTTCCATTTCTAAATTTAATTCTCCAAGAAATTGTTCCTTTTTCTTCTTCTCTTCTAACTCTAACACTGTGTCCCATAGGTGCAAAGTCTGCATAGCCTCTGACATCTATAGCGTGATTAGGGCAAGCCTTAACACAAGAGTAACATTCCCAGCAAAAATTTGGTTCAATGTTTTTTGCTCTTCTTATAGTTTCATCGATGTGCATTATATCGGACGGACATATATCCACGCAGTGGCCGCATCCGTCGCATCTCGTCATATAAACAAATGTTGACATATTTATCTCTCTTTCCTTATCATATTAATAATGTTTTGGCTCTTCTCTTTTTATACCGAGGCCAAATTGCTCAGGAGCATCTGCTTCCGGTGGAAGATTATCTCTTGATCCGTCTGCCTCTGCTAAGTTTTTCTGAAGTGCAGCTCCTGGTTTATAAAACATATGAGCAAATTTGGACCAATAAACACCTCCAAATAAAACTAGATTTGATACAATAAAGAAAACTAAAAATACTTTATCATCCCATCTATCTTGTAAACTCATAGATTGTAAAAATGACCATATCAATCCGAACAACGATGAAGCTACCAATGCTAACACAAACAAATCTGCCTTAATAACTCTGTACCAAGGGTGAGCCTCAGAGTAAACATCTACCCTCAAGAAGAACCAGAACCAAGACCCTCCTAAAACAGTCAATAGTGCACCAACATGCCAAACTATTGGCCAAGCTGATGGAGTTGCTGATTGTGGTGCAGAGTAAAAGAAAATCATTACAACCGATGCTGTCCAAAAAAGAATTGTACCATACATACCCATCACATGAGCCAGTCTTCTTTTACCAGCACCTAGTTCAGAAGTGGTAGCAATATCACTAGCTATCGTTTTTGAAATCACAGAAATTCTTTCACTTGTTGTTAAATTTTTTGTCGCAGATTTTTTTGCTTTTTTGGCATTACTAAAAAAATATTTTACATTTTTCTTATGAATAATATCCATAAGTGTTCCAGCAATCACAAGTAAACCCATTAGAATCACAAATGATTGCATTAGTATAGGAGATACACTCTCAGCTAATATTGAAAATGGATTGTTTGCAAACATTTTGAAATTATACCCCTTTTTTTGAAATATTTTTAGTATAGATGATCTAATAGATCAACTGCATAAATAGACTTCTTTTATTTAGATTTTCTCAAATAATGTTGTTTTAACGGTATTACACCTCTAACACCACCTTGGGGATTTTCAACATCCCCTTTTCTTCTGGGAATCAAATGTATATGACAATGCATAATTGTTTGGCCAGCAACAGTGCCTGCATTTGTTCCTAGGTTAAACCCCTCGACTAAATTGTCATCATTTTCTATTTTTAATTTAATCTTTTTAATAAGTTCGTTACACGCATTAAGTTCTTTTTCATTTAAATCGAAGAAATTTTTTATGTGTCTTTTGGGAATAATAAGACTATGAAACTTTGATACTGGATATGAGTCATAACTCACAAAAGCATAGTCATTTTCGTATATTATTTCTTGCTTTTTTACATTACAAAATATGCAAGGGTTATTTGGATCTGTCATACTTTAATTTAATAAACCTTTTTCATATATTTTATTAAGTTTAATAAATATTTTATTATTTTTCCTAGTCCAATTAAGCGATGGAATTTTAAATACTGAAGTCACTCCCTTACCAGACCCAATTAGTAGTATTTCAGTATATTTGTCAATCTCCTTGATTGATATTTTCTCTTTTTTGATTTTTATTTTTTTAGAAAAATATTTATACGTAACACCCTTATAAAAGTTCTTAGATGGAGAGTAAATTTGATTATTTCTTATAAAGAGTAAATTAGAAGTACAAGTTTCTAGAAAATAATTATTAAAATATAAAGCAACATCATTTCTAGTTGTGTCGTATTTATTGAGTTGCTTTAATATCTTTTTATATTTTAGATTTTTTAAATATGGGTCAACTCTATTATAGTTGAGTAGTTGTAAATAAAATTTTTGGTTGGGTTTAAGTCTTTTTCTTAAAGAAATAGAAATTAAGTTTTTATTGCATGCAACTCGTAATAAATGGTCGTACGAGATATTTTTTTTTAAAAAACTTTTTATTAATATTATTAAATCTTTTTTTAATCGTTTTTGATTTAATTTATATTTATTTAAAGAGTTTATTAAATTATTTATATGTTCATTATACAAAATAATTTTAGGTGGTTTCCCCTTAACTCTCATTGTCGTGAATATTCCAAAAGAGCCCCAAAGATCTTTGAAATTAACTTCTTTTAAGTTATTACGAAGATAAGATTTTTTTAATAATAGTTTTGCCATTTTCTGTTAAAAAAGATTCTGGGTGAAATTGAAAACCAAATATGTTTTCTCTATTATTTTCAATTGCCATCGGGATTTTAGTTTTTACACATCTCATGCTTATTTTAATATTTTGTGAATTGAATGGTTCCTGAAGTTTAAGAGAATGATACCTTCCAACCTTAAAAATTTTGCCTTTAGTAAAAATCTTACTATCTTTTGTTACTTTAATTTTAGATTGATAACCATGATAAATATTTTTTTGTTGTACTATTTTGCCAAATTCATTGTGTAATATTTGTTGGAACCCGAGACAAATTCCAATAATTTTTTTTTTTCCCTTAAATCTTTTATAAATTTTTGAAGTTAATGGATAATCTGTTGGAGATCCAGGGCCAGGCGATAGCACAATTGTATCTGCCTTACATAATTTTTCATAATTAATCTCAAAATAATTATTACAAATTACATTATCAAATTCTGAAAACTGATGAACCACATTCCAAGTAAATGAATCCTGATGATCAATTATATAAATCATTTAAATAACTCTAGCAAAGATTTGGCTTTAATATAATTTTCATTAAATTCTTTTTTTGGGGCACTATCTAATACAACTCCAGAGGCAGCAGATATTTCTGAATGATTTTTATAATTTAGTATTGATCTAATAATAATATTAAATCTCATATCTTTATTAAATTTGATGTAACCAAAACTTCCTGTAAAAATATTTCTGTCATCTTTCTCTTGATTATTTAAAAGTTCAAGTGTCCTAATTTTTGGGCAACCTATAACCGAACCACCTGGCATCATAGATTTAATAATATTTTTTAAAGTTATATTCTTTTTAAGTTTTCCTCTGATTATCGTTACGTAATGAAAAAGATGTTTGTATTCCTCTACAAACTTTTCTCTTAAAATATTTACTGATCCAGGCAAGCAGATTCTCGATAAATCGTTTCTTTCCATATCTACAATCATATTATGT
>CACNHI010000045.1 GCA_902620265.1 uncultured Pelagibacteraceae bacterium
GCAGGTATATTTTGTGCTATATTTTCATCTTTCGTTATAATTGAAACCCAATCATCATTTTTATCATCTAGTCTTAATCAAGGTTTATTTGCTGTACATGGAACTTTAGTTTGTTTAGGATTAATACTTTATTCGATCGGATCTAAAGTTATACCAGCAGCAGAGCTAACACTTTTATCATTAACAGAGGTAATTGGAGGAATATTTTGGGTTTGGTTACCTATACTTGGAATCAATGAGGTTCCATCAAATACAACTGTTATAGGTGGTTTTTTAATATTCTTAGCAATTATTTATTACAGTTTAATAATTAAACACAATAGAAGATTTATAGCTTTAAATTGATTTATGAACACTTCTAAAACAATTGTAAATAGTTGGAATGAGTGGGATCCTTTAAAACATGTGATTGTTGGAAAAGCTGATGGTTGTTGTATTCCTGCGCCTGAACCAGCTTTAGATGCTAAGGTTCCTGAAGATTCTGATATGAAAGGACAATATGGACCTAGAACTAAAGATACAGTTGATAGAGCAAACGAGCTTTTAGATAATTTTGCATCTTTGCTAGAAAAAAAAGAAATTAAAGTTGATAGACCTACTCCAATTAATCATAACCAAAAAATTTCAACGCCAGATTGGAAGGCTGAAAGTATGTTTGGCTGTATGCCAGCTCGAGATATAATTTTAACGGTTGGAAATGAAATGTTAGAGGCAACTATGAGTTATAGATGTAGATGGTTTGAGTATTTAAATTACAGACCTTTATTACAAAAATATTTTAATGAAGATCCAAATATGAGGCATGAGATTGCACCAAAACCAAGGCTAACCAACGCAGATTATAGAAAAGATTATTTGTCAGATAAAATTGGTATTCAAAAAAGATTAAAATGGACAGAAGATAAATTTTTTGTAACTACAGAGGAAGAACCGTTATTTGATGCAGCAGATATATTAAGATTTGGAAAAGATTTGGTTGTACAGCATGGATTTACAACTAATTTAAAAGGTATTGACTGGTTAAGAAGACATTTCAAAAATCATAGAATACATGCAGTAAACTTTCCAGGTGATCCTTATCCAATTCACATCGATGCAACTTTTACTCCAATCAGAGAAGGTTTGATAATTAATAATCCACAAAGAAAAATTTGATAAAGAACAAAAAATGAAAGAAGAACAAGAAAGATTAAGAGAAGAAAGATTAAGAAGAAGAGAACTTGAGAGCTTAAAAAGGCAAGAAGTAGAAGAAAAAGAGGTCAAAGAGGAATTAGCGAACAGGTTAAAAACCTTTAATATAGACAAAACAACGAAAAACTGAGTATTTGCATAAAGAAAACTCCACTAAGCTTTGGAAAATAATCAAGGAGGCTGGGGACTACTTAAAAGGAAAACTGCCAGAACACCCAAATCACCCTAGTGGGAGAAATCCTTATGCTCACATAGCAATTTGTATTAAATCTAAATTTAAAAAGAGCTATAAAGATATAGAAGACGAAAGATTTAATGAAGTAATTGATTATATTGAATATTTAAAACAAAATCCTGAATAATTATTGTTTTGGAAAATAATCTTTAAGCTCTCCTTCTCTGTAAACATCTGCAGTACAACAATGCAATCCACCACCAAATGCATATGCATCTCTAAGCTCTACTGGAATTACTTCCATTCCAAGCTTATCTAATTGTTCTGCCTGGTAAACTTCACTTTTTTCTACACATACTGTTTTTGGATCTAAAACTAATACATTCATAGATAACCATACGGATGAATAACATAAAGGTGGAGGTGAATTGTGAGCTGGTTGTGCTGAATCTATAATTTGCCAATCATTATCTTCAAACAATTTTTTTTGTTCTTTTGGAATTTTTCTTCCCATTCTTTAATTTTAATAAATTCGATCTTCTTTTTTCTTTCCTCTTCTTCTTTCATAGCTTTAATAGCTTTATATTTTCTTCTTTGATCTCTTAACTCTTTGTTTTTTTGTTCCTCTTCTCTAACTTTTAAATCTATATCTTTCCTATTTTGCTCTTCTTCTCTTAGTTTTAGCTCTTTCTCTTTTGATCTTAATTCTTTGTTATATAAACTTTGTTCTTCTTCTCTTTTAATTAGTCTTTCATTTTCTGTTTTTATCTTTTCCTCTTTTAATTTTAATTCTCTCTCTTTATTTTTTAAGTCCTCTTCTTTGGATCTAAATTTATCTAAATCTTTCCTTAATTGATCTTCTCTTACTTTTAAATCCTTTTTTTCTTTTATCAGATTATTGTTTTCCTCAAGCTTACGTAGTTTAATTTCCTGAATTTTTTTTTGTTCCTGATTTTTTTTATAACTCGAGTATGCTGAACTTAATGATTGCGCAGTGAAAGAAGCAATTTTTGATAAATTACTCTTACTTTTTGACTTTGAAATTTTTTTTTTTCTAACCATTTTTATTTTTTCTATTTCAGCAAAAAAAACCACGTTTAACAAGAGTTAGATTAATTTTTTTTAATTTTAATTTAAAATATACACAACTTGAAGTAGAGAGTTTTATTTATGTAATTTCTTTTTCAACTACTGCCTCATCTTTCTTTTTTATAACAACACCCTTTCTTTTAAGCATTTTTTGAACTTTTTCTGAGTATGGTTCATCAATATGCTCTGTTACAGGGTTTAATTCCATTCCTAAAGGCGTAATAGTTTGTGGCATAGGAGTAAATTGAGAGTCTGGATTATCAACAACTGCTCTTATTTTCATTCTATATACTCCAAAAATTCCTATGGATGCGTGAAAAATTATTAAATATATAAAAAAACCATTGGGACCCACGAAATCCATAAAAAATGAGCATAAAAATGGACCTATCATTGCTCCTAAACCAAAAGCAAATTGTAAACCAGCACCAGCAGCAACAAATTTTTCCTTAGGAATAAAGTCGTTTGTGTGTGCAAATATCAAAGCAAACATTGGAAGACTGCAAAATGAAAATAATATTACAAAAAAGTAAAACCAATATTTTGGGGTTGCTAAACCTTCAGGCATATATATTTGAGATGAAGCGAATATTGCACAAAAAGCAAAAAAAGATGATCCAAATGTGCAATAAATAATCACCAATCTTCTATCTAACGCGTCAGATAGTTTACCTATTGGCCATTGCGAAATTGCACCAGATATTGCAACTAAGAAGGTTACAATAGATATTTCAAAAATACTAAAATTCATTGATGCTGCATAAACTGCCAGCATAGAAAATAAAGCTGAATGTGTAGACCCGATTAATAGTGAGCTTACCATTCCAAAAGGAGAAGTATCAAATAGGTCTCTAAGTTTCATCCCCAAAATTCTTTTGAAAGTAGGAGGCTTTCTTTTTGTAAGCAATATAGGTATTAGAGATAGCGACATGATAAGAGATACAAGAATAAATGGTTGAAAGTTTTCAGGCTTACTAAAGTTAATAAAAAACATTCCTAGAGCCATCGATCCATAAAGGACAATCATATAAATAGAAAGAACACTTCCTCTATTTTTGTTACTAGATCTATCGTTTAACCAACTTTCAGCAACTGTGTATAAAGAAACCATGCTGAAACCAGTGACTATTCTTAAAATAAACCAGGTAAAAGGGTTTACTATTATTGAATGAAGAAGAATTACAACTGATGCAACAGATGCAAAGGCTGCAAATACTCTTATATGGCCAACACGTGAAACTAAATTAGATATAGTTTTTGCACCCGCAAAATAACCAATATAATATCCCGATAACATAAATCCAGTTGATATTAAGCTAAAATCCTCTCTTACTGCTCTTATACCTAATAAAGATCCTTGATATCCATGAGCTAGCATAATTAATCCCATACCTAAAAATAGTGCCCAAGAGTTATTAATAATTTTGTTCATTTCTGCGTGAGTATTCTTTTTATTTAAAAAAGCAAGTAGTTAATTTTAGTTTATGTTTTTTTTATGGCTAGAAAAGAGTGTAT
>CACNHI010000046.1 GCA_902620265.1 uncultured Pelagibacteraceae bacterium
AATTTTCATTCCCCTAGACTTATAATTCTCTATTGCGTTTGGATGATCTAATGAGCAAGTATGAACCCAGATTCTATTAGCTTCTTTAAATCCAATTCTTAGAGCTTCTGTGAGAAGAAAACCTCCGTAGCCTCTTCCAATAAATTCCTCTAAAATTCCAAAATAAGCAATTTCACATTCATTATTATCAAAAATTAACTCAAAGTAGCCAACAAGATCGTCGTTTTTTTTAAAAATAAATGTTTTCAAGTTTTTATTTGATACATATTCCATCCAGTTCTTATCTTGCCAAACAAGTCTGTCGATCCATTGATGGTTTTTTCCAATTTGCTTATAGAAAAATTTATTTAAGTCAAAATTATCTTTGCCTGCCTCTTTTAAAGTAAAACAATCAGATAATATTGACTTCTTTTGTAAATCATTTAGAGAGTTTATTTCAAGATAGAATCTTTCAATTTTTTCAATCATGAAACCATCTTACCAATTTTTTCACCACCAAATAAATGGAAATGTAGATGAGGAACTTCCTGACCTCCATCATTACCAATATTTGTAAGCACTCTATAGCCTTTGCCATTTTTCATTGAAATTCCAAGTTTATTTGAGACTATTTCTATACCTTTAAACATCCCTACCATTTCTTTTAGTGAAGCATTTTTACAAAAATCATCCAAGTCCACATACTTGCCTTTAGGAATAATAAGTGCATGAATTTTTTTTTGTGGATTTATATCATAGAAAGACAGAACAAATTCGTCCTCGTATATTTTCTTACAAGGTATCTCTCCCCTTAATATTTTCGCAAAAATATTATGATCATCATAATTTATCATAAAACTTCAAGCTCCTCTATAACACTTAAAATTTTTCCTTCCTTTACCATTGCTTTGATTCTTGCACATTCATAATACGCGTTTGATGATTCCTCTGCTATTTCTTTCATTTGAAAGCATTTTGATCTATTTTTAACCAATAAATGTTCCACCAATTCCAAATTATCATCATCACCTAAATACATCATTAATCCAATTACTTCATCCTCTTTCTCAAAACCCATTTTTTCTACTTCTGCAACTTGTTTATCTAATCCAACTTCAAAATTTTTTACAGCAACGAAAACTTTATAAATGATGAAGGCCAGAATAATAAAAGCAATTATTTTAATTTTTCCCATGTTATTTTTTTTCTAATACCGATTTTACTGTTTCTCCCATAACAGAAGGGTTTTTAGAAATAGTTACTCCACACTCTTGTAAAAGTTCAACTTTTTCTACAGCACTTTCTCCATATGCTGAAACAATTGCTCCAGCATGTCCCATAACCCTTCCCTTGGGAGCTGTTAAACCTGCTATATATGCAATTACAGGTTTTTTCATATTTTCTTTTGCAAACTTTCCAGCTGCAACTTCTTGTGGCCCACCAATTTCTCCTATCATTAAAACTGCATCTGTTTCTTTATCTTCTTCAAATTTTTCTAAAATATCTTTGAATGAACTGCCATTTATAGGATCTCCTCCGATTCCAACACTTGTAGAAACACCAATTCCTAAATTTTTCATTTGCTGAGCTGCTTCGTATCCAAGAGTTCCTGATCTGCCAATAATTCCAACTTTTCCCTCTTTGTAAATATGTCCGGGCATTATACCAAGCATAGCTTTGCCCGGACTAATCACTCCAGCACAATTAGGTCCGATCAATGTCATTTTTTGTACTCTTGAATATCTTCTCATATATCTTTTAATTCTTATCATGTCATGTGAGGGGATCCCATCTACTATTGCAACACAGGTTTTTATGCCAGCGTCAGCTGCCTCCATAGCTGAATCTGCAGCAAATGCTGGTGGAACAAATAATATTGAAGCTGATGCTCCTGTTGTTTCTACAGCTTCTTTGACTGTGTTAAAAACTGGTAAATTTAAATGCTTTGATCCTCCTTTACCCGGAGTTACTCCACCAACCACGTTTGAACCGTACTTTATCATTTCCTCTGCATGAAAAGTGCCCATCTTACCGGTAAATCCTTGAATTAATATTTTTGAACTTTTATCAATTAACACTGACATCTATTTTCCTAGCGCTTTTACCGCTTTGTTTGCTGCATCCTCCAAAGTATTGGCTTCAATATAATTAATTTTACTTTCTTTTAATATTTGATTGCCCTTTTCTACATTTGTACCTGCTAGCCGAATTACTAATGGTACTTTTATTTCAATTTTTTGAAGTGCTTGAACTATTCCCTCTGCTATCCAGTCACATCGATTTATACCAGCAAAAATATTCACCAAAATAACTTTTACTTTTTTATCCATAGAAATTAGTTTAAACGCTTTCACAATCTTTTCAGGTGTTGCACCTCCACCAACATCTAGGAAGTTAGCTGGTTCTCCCCCAGCTAATTTTATCATATCCATTGAAGCCATTGCTAAACCAGCACCATTTATAATATTTCCAATATTGCCATCTAAGCTTACATAATTAAGACCTCTATCAGACGCGTAAACTTCACTTGCATTTTCTTGAGATTTATCTCTCAGCTCTGAAATTTGGTTTCTCCTAAATAGTGCATTGTTGTCAAAACTCATTTTACAGTCTAAAGCTAAAATTTGTTCTTGATTTGATATTACAAGTGGATTTACCTCAACCATAGTTGCGTCTAATTCGCTAAATGCACGATAACAACCAGTTATTGCCTCAGCCATTCTAGATATCAGCTTAGGTTCAATTCCAAGGCCAAAAGCAATTTCTCTTGCCTGAAATTGCTGCATGCCAACGGCCACCTCAATTTTTGATCTGATAATTGTCTCAGGTTTTTGTTTGGAAATTTCCTCAACACTCATGCCTCCCTCTGTCGAAGCTACTACCATAATAGATTCTGAGCTTCTATCAAACACAAGTCCAAGGTATAATTCTTTTTTAATATCAGTTGCCTCCTCAATATAAACTCTATTAACAATTTTTCCTTCAGGTCCAGTTTGATTAGTTACTAGTTTTTTTCCTAAAAGTTTGTCTGTTGCTTGAGCAACTTCTAACTCGCTATTACAAACTATAATTCCGCCAGCCTTACCTCTTGCTCCTGAGTGAATTTGTGCTTTTACAACCCACTTAGATCCCCCAAGTTCTCTAGCTTTATTCTCTGCATTTTCTGGACTGTAGACTATTCCGCCTCTTGGTACTGTAACACCAAATCCTGCGAGAATTTTTTTTGCTTGGTACTCGTGAATATCCATTTTATTTTTCCTCTATTTTTTTATTTATATTTACAATATTTTCAGCCATTCTTGCAGATGCTGCATCGATCATTCTTCCATCTAATTGAGCTGCACCTTTGCCTTCTTTTGCTGCTTTATCTAGTTCTTCTAAAATCCTTTTTGCTTTTTTGATTTCAGCATCAGGTGGTGAAAAAACTTTATTTGCTAAATCTATTTGCGAGGGATGTATTGCCCATTTACCCTCAATACCGATAGCAGCAGCTCTTTTTGCTGAAGCAATATATGCATCTGGATCATTAAAATCTCCAAATGGTCCGTCTATAGCTCTGAGACCATATGCTCTGCACGTCATAACTAATTCTGATAATCCGTGATGCCACTGATCTCCTGGATAATCTGGATTTAATCCACCTATCACAACAGTTCTTGCTCTAAGACTTGCTGCATAATCAGCTACACCGAAGTGTAATGCCTCTAATCTTTCACTTGATTTTGCAATTTCTTTAATATTGGACATGCCTAAAGCAGTTTCAATTAAACACTCGATTCCAATTTTATTTTTAATTTTTTTGTTTGTTTCTATTTGAGAAAGCAAACAATCTACCATGT
>CACNHI010000047.1 GCA_902620265.1 uncultured Pelagibacteraceae bacterium
TTTGATACACATTTTCGCAATAGCTATAAGAATTCCACCAAGGGATACATCTCTACAAGATAATATAAGTTTTTCTTTCATTAATTTCATAACTGTAGAACCATTATTTTTTTCGTTAAAAAGATTAATTTCTGGTGGAGGACCTTTTTTTTCATTTAGAATACTTCTCGCAAACACACTTTGGTCTATATGACCTTCGGTTTTACCAATAGCAAGTATTACATTACCCTCGTTTTTTAGATCCATAGTTAACATATTTTTGTAATTTTTTAATAATCCAACTCCACCAATTGATGGGGTGGGCTTAATACCTTTATCTTTTGTTTCATTATAAAAAGAAACATTCCCAGAAACGACCGGGAAATCTAAATATTTACACGCCTCGGATATACCCTGTACACATTCAACAAACTCACCCATATTTTTTTCTTTCTCAGGATTTCCAAAATTTAAGCAATTAGTTATTGCAATTGGCTCAGCACCCACTGAAATTAGATTTCTCCAACTTTCACATACCACTTGTTTTCCTCCAGTTAAAGGATGGGCAAAACAATATGTTGCTGAAGAATCCACACTTGCAGCAACTGCTTTCTCGGTTCCATGAATTCTTACAACACCAGCATCTCCACCAGGTTTTTGTATGGTGTCTCCCATGACTGTGTGATCGTACTGGTTCCATATCCATTTTTTTTCACAAATATTTGGATTTGAAAGTAATTTTATTAAACAATTATTTATCTTAAGAGATTTAAAATTCTCTTTTTTAAATTTTATTTTTTGAGGAAGTTTTGTTTTTTTCCACTTACGATCATATTCTGGAGCATCTTCAGCTAAAAAATCAATTGGAATATCCGCAACTTTTTTACTATCGAAATAAAGTTCAATTTTTTTTGAAGTTGTTGTTTTTCCAATTACAGCAAAGTCCAAATCCCATTTATCAAATATTTTTTTCGCATTTTCCTCTTTTCCATTCTCAAGCACAATGAGCATCCTTTCTTGACTCTCAGATAGCATAATTTCATATGGCGTCATTTTTTCTTCCCTGCATGGAACTTTGCTTAAGTCTAGTTCTATTCCTAGTTTACCTTTTGAAGCCATTTCAATGCTTGACGATGTTAATCCAGCTGCACCCATATCTTGAATTGATATAATAGAATCGTCAGCCATTAATTCTAAACATGCCTCTAGTAAAAGTTTTTCTGTAAACGGATCTCCAACTTGAACAGTTGGTTTTTTTTCCTCAATTTTATCGTCAAATACTGCTGATGCCATGCTAGCACCATGTATTCCATCTCTCCCAGTTTTTGATCCAACATAAATTACAGGTTTACCAATACCAGCTGCTTTTGAGTAAAAAATTTTTTTCTTATTAACCAAACCAAGAGTCATCGCATTTACTAAAATATTTCCATTATAAGACTCATCGAAACAGGTTTGACCTCCAATTGTTGGAACACCAATGCAATTTCCATAACCACCAATTCCTTTAACAACTCCTCTTAATAAATTTTTAGTTTTTTTGTGTTGAGTTGATCCAAAATGTATTGAATTTAAATTAGCAATAGGTCTTGCACCCATTGTAAAAACATCTCTCATGATACCACCTACACCAGTTGCAGCACCTTGATATGGTTCTATAAATGAGGGGTGATTATGACTTTCAATTTTAAAAACAATAGCATCTTCATCATCAACATCGATAACACCAGCATTTTCACCTGGTCCCTGTATCACTCTTTTACCTTGCGTGTGAAGATTTTTTAAGTGCTTCCTCGAAGATTTATATGAACAGTGTTCATTCCACATAGCTGAAAAAATTCCGAGTTCAGTAATATTTGGAGTTCTCTTCAGTAACTGACAAATTTTTTTATATTCATCTGATTTCAAACCATGTTCAATTGCAATTTTCTCGTTAACAAGCATTATTTAGACGTCTTTAATTTACTTCTCTCTGTTGCAAAAGAAACCTCAGCAAAGTATATAGTGTGTCCAGGAAACTTATATCCCTCAGGATAACCAGCACCGCCATATTCAGGATGCATATATGTACCATACTTAACATGGGTATGACTATGTTTTGATGTTTGAAAGCCTTCTCTGTTTACTTTTAATTCACCATTAATATATGCTCTTACATAACCGTTTGTTCTGGAATACAATATATTAAACTCAATCAAGTGCCACTTACCTTTTAGATTTTCTTTATCAACTAATGTAACACCATCCATAGTTAGTTTGCCGTTATATATAGAAGCAGAAAATTGAGGTCCGTAACCACCTCTGTTTTGACCACCATACTCTTTATGATTTGAACCATAGAATTGTGTAATATAAGGTTGTAACAATGGATCAACTAAATTATCAGGTGTATCAGGTACATAGATATAATAACTGAACCAAATATTTTTTTCTTTCTTAGCTGTTCTAATCTCTTTATCAAAAGACACTTCAAGTCTTAATCTATTACTATTACAATCAGTAGTGCCGGTACCTATCTTAACTTTGTTTGCCTGCCAGAAATGTCCTGCTGTACCACAATCACCTGTTCTAGGACTAATACTTTCAATTATATCGAATCTACCTGTTGGATCTTTAATGATAGTATAATTGTGATTTTTTAATTCCTTCTTTTGATAGTTAGCAATATGCACCTTATTAAACTTAACGCCACCAGCATAACCTCTATCTTTTATATAGTTAGGATCTTTTGATATAACTTCGGCAAATACAACACCGATCATCATAAAAAAAATTATCAATATATAATATAGTTTAATTCTAATTTTCATTTAATATTATTAATTAAATTTTTAAAAAAAATTGATCCATCTTCTCCCGAAAGATATTTATCAATCATCCTTTCAGGATGGGGCATCATCCCTAAAATATTTTTTTCTTTATTAAAAATACCAGCAATATTTTGCAATGCTCCATTTGGATTTGATTTCTCATTTACTTCACCTTTTTCATTGCAATAAGAAACAGCTACAAGATCATTATCTTTAAGCATTTTTAATTCATCACTCGTACAAAAATAATTACCTTCGTTGTGGGCAATATGAAGTTCTAAAACGTCTTTATCTATACTATTAAAATATTTATTATTTTTATTGTTAACTTTTACAAATACATTTTTGCATATAAATTCAATATTTTTATTTTGTTGGAGAACACCAGGCAGCAGACCAGTCTCTGTTAATATTTGAAAACCGTTACAAATACCTAAAACTAACCCGCCTTTTGCTGCAAAATCTATTACAGATTTAATAATTTTACTTTTACCAGCTATACTTCCACATCTAAGATAATCACCGTATGAAAATCCTCCTGGTAGAACAATTAAGTCTGATTTAGGTAATTGTTCATCATCGTGCCATACCATCTCATTTTTAAAGCCGAATTTTTTTAGCGCTACATCCATGTCTCTATCACAATTTGAGCCTGGAAAAATAATAACAGCTGATTTCATTATTGATTATAAAATTTCAAAATTTTCAATTACCAGATTTGCTAAAAGTTTTTTACACATATCTTCAATTTTGATTTTTGCCTTAGCTTCATCATTTTCATTAACGTCGACCTCGAAGAATTTACCCTGTCTAACTTCATTTACAGAAGAAAAGCCCATCCCATTTAATGTTTGCTGTATCGCTTTACCTTGTGGATCTAAAACA
>CACNHI010000048.1 GCA_902620265.1 uncultured Pelagibacteraceae bacterium
ATTCCCATTCTATCAGCTAATGGTGCATAAATTTCCATTGTTTCTTTTGCTTTTCTAATTTGTTTTTCTTTTTTTGTTACAAACTGTATAGTTCTCATGTTGTGTAATCTGTCAGCCAATTTAACTAAAAGAACTCTAATATCTTTTGATGTAGCTAGGATTAATTTTCTAAAATTTTCTGCTTTTGAATCGCTGGCAGCTTGATTTTCGTAAGCTGATATTTTAGTAACACCATCGACTAGATCAGCAACTTCTTTACCGAATTCTTTTTCTATAGTCTTGTAAGTTGCTTGTGTATCCTCAATAGTATCGTGCAATAATCCGGTTGCAATAGTTGCACTGTCAAGTTTTAAGTCCGTTAATATATTAGCTACAGCGACAGGATGAATTATATAAGGTGAACCTTCATCTCTTTTTTGTTTTTCGTGAGCTTTAAGAGCAAAATCGTAAGCTTTACTTAATGTTTCTGGATTAAGAAATTTATTATAGGATTTTACTTTATTTATTAAGTCGTCAGATTTAAGCATCAATCTTTTATATCATGAAATTATAAAATTTTAATACTTCTTAGACTTGTAGTGGGTAAATTGTTTAATAATTGGGTAATTTTCTTATTATTTTTTGGATGTTTCCATTTTTTATCAATTTCAAATAACGGAAATAAAACAAAACTCCTATTATGCATCCTTGGGTGGGGTATTTTTAAATCAATATTACTTAATAATATGTTTTTTTGTGAATAATCTATTATATCAATATCACAAATCCGCGGAGCATTTTTATAAGATTTTGATCTTCCTAAAGATTTTTCAATTTCTTTAATAAATATAAATAATTCTCTTGGATTAAAGGTTGTGATGCATTTTAAAACAATGTTTAAAAAATATGGATCCTTTTTATTAGGCCATGAATCTGTTCTATAATAGCTAGAGGACGATATAATTTTAATTTTTTCATTTGAGTTTATCAAATACTTTGACTTCTCTATATTGTGTTGTCTATTACCAAGGTTTGATCCTACAGCTAATATGATATTTTTAGCTTGTTTTACGAACATACCTAGCCCTATCTCTATTCCAGTCTCTTGTTTTTTTTGTTTGTCTTTTATCGTACTGTTTTTTACCTTTGGCTACTGCAATTTCAATTTTTGCTTTACCTTTTTTAAGATATAATTTTGTAGGAATTAAGGTAAAACCTTCTCTATTTACCTTACCGATTAATTTATTAATTTCTTTTTTGTTAAGAAGAAGTTTTCGATCATCCATAGGATTATGATCTGAATAACTTGCCTGCTTATAGGAAGAAATATGAGCATTAATTAAAATTATTTCACCATCTCTTTCAATTGCGTATGCATCAGAGATGTTAACTTTTCCAGATCTAATAGATTTAATTTCAGACCCCTTTAATACTAATCCAGCCTCATAAATATTTTCAAAAAAAAAATTAAAACTTGCTTTACGATTTAAAGAAATTATTTTTAAACCAGGACTGGTCTTCTGTTTCATTAGCTTAATAATTTAGCTGATATAAGTGCCTTTTTGACTTGATCCTCAGTTTCTTTTTTTATTTTAACTAAAGGAAGTCTTATTTCATCACCACATAACCCTAAAAGCTTCGCAGCATATTTAACAGGTGCAGGATTGCTTTCTATGAATAAAGATTTGTGAATTGGTTGTAATATTTGATCAATTCTCTCTGCTTCCTTAATTTCATTATCAGTTTTAGATTTAGAATATTTTTGAAAGTCAGAACATAATTTAGGAGCAATATTTGCCGTAACAGAAATAATACCAACCCCTCCTCTTCTATTAAATTCTAGAGCAAATCCATCTTCTCCAGTTAATTGAATAAAATCTGGTCCTAGTTTCTTAAGAGTTGCGTCTATTCTATTTGGATCACCAGTTGCATCCTTTACACCAGCAATATTTTTTAACTCAAATAATCTAGCCATTGTATCAACTGACATATCAATTACACATCTACTTGGAATGTTATAAATAATAATTGGTAAATTTGTATTATCATTTATGGCTTTATAGTGTTGATATAAACCTTCTTGTGTAGGTTTATTATAATATGGTGTTACTATTAGAGCGCCATCAGCTCCAACTTTTTCTGCGTGCTTTGTAAGGGAGATTGCTTCCTCTGTTGAATTAGATCCGGTACCTGCAATAACAGGTATTTTTCCATTACTTTCTTTTATACAAATTTCTATTACTTGTTCGTGTTCTTCATGATTTAATGTCGGAGACTCACCTGTGGTGCCTGCTGGTACAAGTCCATGAGTTCCATTTTCAAGATGAAAATGAATAAGTTTAACATAAGCCTCTTTATCAAGCTTATTATCCTTAAATGGTGTGATTAATGCAACATTTGAACCTTTGAACATAAATACTTATAGCATATATATCGTATAAATAGATACGAAATTATGAAAAAATTTTATTTTTTACTTTTCACATCAGTATTATTTTTAACTGTAACAAAACAAGTTTTTTCAGAAGAAAAAAATATATTTCCAAAGAAAAAACCTATTTTAGTTCCTGAAATAAAAGAAAAAAAGTTATCAAAAAATATTTTATTACCCATTAAAAAGCCTGCTAAAAAAGACAAAAAGGAAAGTAAAAAAGAGGAAACTGTCAAAGAGATTAAAACAACAACTAAATTAGGCATAATTGTACCAAAAAATAAGCCTAAAATTGTATCCAAAAAAATCAAAACAGCTGAAGTAAAGTCAAAATACTTTTCTAAGAAAAAATTTAGACTCGCACAAAAGTCAATTGAAGCTTTTGAGAAAGGAAGATGGACTGAGGCTTTATCGTTGGCAAAAAAATCAAAAGATAAAAGTATTTATAATTTTGTTCAATGGAGACATTTATTGACTAGAGGGAATAAGGCAAGTTACTATGATTACCAACAATTTATTTTAGACAACCCAGATTACCCACGAATAGGAAGAATAAAGTATTTATCTGAGCATAAATTATCAACTGAAAAAATTTCACCAAGGAAAATAATATCATTATTTGAGAATGAAGATCCTTTAAGTGGATATGGTGAAATGATTTATGGAGAAAGTTTAATTTCAGAAGGTAGATATGATGATGGTGTTGAATTAATTAAAAAAGGTTGGATTACCGCAAAACTAAGCAAAAGCGATTTAAGATATTTTAGAAAAAAGTATAAAAAATATCTTAATAAACAAGATTATATTAAGAGAGCTGATTATCTTGCATGGGAAAATAAATATTGGGATTTACAGAGAATGTTACGATATCTTCCTAAAGACGAGCAACTATTATATACAGCACGACAATTATTAATGAGCAGATCCTATGGTGTAGATAATGCTATCTCTAAAGTACCACA
>CACNHI010000049.1 GCA_902620265.1 uncultured Pelagibacteraceae bacterium
GTTATAATACTTAAGTTCATCCCTTCAAACTTCTCAACATCTAAAATACAATTTTATACATTGATGTTTAATGTGATAGGTGCGTTTTTTTTATTTGTTATTTTATCAAACGATTTTACAGTAAATAGTTTGAGCGATTTATTATTAATGGTTTTAACAGGTATACTTGGTGGTACAGCAGCAATATTATTTGTATACGCATATAGACTAATTTCATTAAGTAAGCTTGCCTCCTTTGAATATTTTGGTATCCCATCTTCATTTTTATTAGGTTGGATTTTTTTTAATGAAGCTCCGTGGCAGCAATTATTTCCAGGTGTTTTATTAATCGTTTCTGCCGGTTTCATAATTATATGGAGAGATTCTCAAAAAATAAAAACAGTTAAGGCTAATAAAAAATTTTACTAGTTTATGTTTTAGACTTCATCGACCTCATTACTATAGAACGGTCTATCTCTCCTAGAAGTTCTCCAGTATCCGAGCATATAACTGGATAAATTTTATCTGACTCGACTAATTTATCAATTAAAGTTTCAATTTTTGAATTATCTAAAATGCAGTCAGATTTATTTTTAAATAATTCTTTTGATTGATTGCAACAATCTTTTCTCATTACTTTTCCCGCACTTAAAACTTTATATTTTGGAACATCCTCACAAAAATCTTTAACATATTGATCTTTAGGATTAGCAACAATTTCTTCCGGTGTTCCAACCTGAGAAACTTCACCATCTTTCATAATTGCAATGTGATCTCCCATCTTAATAGCCTCTAAGAAATCATGAGTAATAAAAACCATAGTTCGCTGGAGTTTTTCTTGAATTTTTAAAAGTTCGTCTTGCATCTCTCGTCTTATTAGTGGGTCTAAAGCTGAGAATGGCTCATCAAAAATTAAAATTTCAGGATCAACTGCAAGTGCTCTTGCTAATCCAACTCTTTGTTGCATACCACCTGATAACTCTCTAGGATAATTATTTTGCCACCCATCCAATCCAACCATTTTTAAAACTTCCATTGATTTTTCTATTCTGATATCTTTTTTTGCACCTCTAACTTCTAGTCCATATCCAATATTTTCTACAACAGTTCTATGTGGAAAAAGGCCAAAATGCTGGAAGACCATGCTCATTTTATTTCTTCTTAATTCTAATAAATCTTTTGAACTCATTTTAGTAACATCAACATCATCCATTTTCACAGTACCTGATGTGGGTTCAATTAATCTTGAAATGCATCTTACCAATGTTGATTTTCCACTACCGGAGAGACCCATCACCACAAAAGTTTCTCCTTTTTGAATTGAGAAACTTACATCTTTCACAGCTACAACATGCCCTGTTTTTTCTTGTACTTCTTTAATAGACAGACTTTTATCTAAATTCTTTATTATTCTTTTTTCATCTGGTCCAAACAACTTCCAAATATTTGAGCAGGTGATTTTTTGGTCTTTATTCATGCTTAAAATTATAATTTATTGTCAAAATAGACAATATTTTGCTTTAAAAGTAAATTTAATTATTCTAATTTTATAACTATGACTACCAGCACTGAAATCATAAAAAAATCAAGCCAATCAAAAAATATCATAACTTATATAATAGTTGGCTTAGTATTTTTAGTTGCTCTATGGCTCTCTACCCAAAATGAAGGTCCATCAAAGTTTCCAAAGTATGTAACAGATCAATTTACTTTTACTGCATGGGTAAATGAGGGAGAAGATTTTTTAAAAAAAAACTATAGGTGGATGACTAAAATTGTAGCTGGATATATTAAGGCTTGTTATTATTTTGTAGAAGATTTTTTACTTGATTCTCCATGGTTATTAATCGCTGCTATAATATTTTTACCATGTTTGATTGCTGGTGGTTTAAGACTTGGTCTCTACTCATTGTTTGTAGTTTATTTTTGGGGTGCAACAGGTATGTGGGAGCCTTCCCTTCAAACTGTTGCTTTAATGGGTTTATCAGTTTTACTTTGTGTATTTTTCGGATTTATTCTTGGAGTGTTATGTTCTCAAAGTGACCGGTTTGAAAATTTTATGAAACCAGTTTTAGATACCATGCAGGTAATGCCAGCTTTTGTATATTTATTTCCTGCTTTATTTTTTTTTGGTATCGGAGGTGCGCCAGCAATTCTTGCAACTATGATTTATGGGATGCCTCCAATTATAAGATTAACAAATTCAGGAATACGACAAGTTCCAGCTCAAACCATAGAAAGCGCGACTGCATTTGGTTCAAATAAATTACAACTTTTATTTAAGATAAAAATTCCTTTGTCATTGCCTAGTATCATGATGGGAATCAATCAAGTAATTATGATGGCTCTGGCCCTCGTAGTTCTCGCATGTTTCATTGGAGCTGAGGGAATCGGTGGACAGGTTTGGCAGGCTATTAGAAGGCTCGATGTTGGATGGGCTATGGAAGGTGGGCTTTGTATTTTGTTTATGGCAATTATGTTTGATAGGTTCAGTATGTCATTCAGTAAAACTGAAGAAAGAATTCCAGATGATGTACAAAAATTTTATTTTTTACCACAAAGTTGGGCTAAATATTGGTTAGCTAGAATTATAGAGCAACCTTTAAAAATTTCTCACGATGTAATTAAATATATCTGTTTATTTGTAACTAGTTTAATTGCCTACTTTTTTCAATTTTTAGTTTCAATATTTAATAAAAGAACTGCAAATGATATTAAAGAATTTATAAGTAAACGATATTATATAATACCTTCATTTATAGTTTTTTTTGTAATTAGTTTAATCGATACATATTTAATTAGTTTTGGTTCTTTTCCTGAAGAATGGAGACTATCTATAAGACAACCAATTACAAATGCAGTGGAAAGTTTAACTGTCAATCCAAGTTTTATTGCTTTTACAAAAAGTCTACGGGCTTTTGTTTATCTAAATTTATTGCGTCCATTAGATGTTTTCTTAACTCATATACCTTGGTGGTACACTATGGCTGTATTTGTTGCATTGGGTTACATAACAGTTGGAGTAAGATTTGCAATCATTACTGCTATATTGTTGCTTTTTATTGGTGCCTGTGGAATCTGGTCTCAATCAATGATTACTCTATCATCTGTTTTAGTTTCAGTTGCTTTATGTTTTGTTGTTGGAGTACCTTTAGGAATAATAGCATCGTATAGTGAAAGATTTAGGAATATTCAAAACGTTGTATTAGATGCAATGCAAACTCTT
>CACNHI010000050.1 GCA_902620265.1 uncultured Pelagibacteraceae bacterium
CTGATATGTTTTGCTCAATCCATTTATTTTCTAAATTCCATTTATTATTTACTTTTAATTTACTTAAAGTATCCAAAAATACACCTGGATCACACAGCATGTTAATATCTGCAGCTCTATTTAATTCGATTTCTTCATGAGATCCATTTATACAAACAATTTTTGTAGATTTAGGAAATAGTGGGGGATTTCCAAAATTCATCTGATTGTCAAGTCTTGTTCCAACCATTAAAATTAAGTCTGATTCATCAAACGCAAATTTTGAAGGGGGATATTGGTGTATATCTGCCAATCCCATGTACGATTTAGCTTCCTCCCCTAAAAGTTTTTGATGGTATGGAACATTAAAAATTGGAATATTTAAATTTTGACCTGCAGCTTCTAATTTTTTCTCAGAACCTGACCACCAGACACCATGGCCACCAATAAGCATTGGTTTTTTAGAATTTGAAGCTAATTTTAAAACTTCGCTCATTTGATTGGGATCTGGCCAAGCAATATTTTTTATTTTTTTTGATTGAGAAAAAGGTCTTTCCTCTAATCCTGCATTTTCAGGAAAAGATGAAAACATGATATCCACTGGGACACTTAAGTGAACTGCTCCTGGGTAACCGTTTGTTGCTATTAAATAAGCTTTATCTACAAATTCACGAATTCTATTTCCATCAGTAATACTTGCGCTATATTTTGTTAATGGTTCAGCAATTTTTACATCATCAATTTCTTTAAATCCTCCTGCTCCTTGTCTTCTTAAACTACTTGATCCAGTGATAAAAATCACTGGAGATCTTTCTCCCCACGCTTCCATCATAGATGGCACAGCATTTGCAAATCCCTCCGGCCCAACTAAACATACAGTAGGTTTTCTTGTAATTCTTGTGTGTCCATCAGCAAGGTGTCCTGCAATCTGTTCATGTGGACAATTTATTACATCTATCTGACATTCCATTAATCCCTCTAAAGCAGGATTACAGAAACCACCTGATAAAGTGAAAACATTTTCTATGCCTTTATCCCTTAAAGCTCTTGCAATTAGAGATCCGCCTCTTATTTTTTTTTCTGACATTTTAATATTTAAATTCTCTTATAAATCTCTCAGCTATAATATCCGAAGATATATCTTTTATATCATTTAAACCTACTAATCCCAAGGCCGTACTAACTTCCTCTTTAATTATATCGACTATTCTTTTCAATCCTTTAGCCCCGTCAGCTCCAATACCATACATCAAAGGTCTACCAACCATTGTGAAATCAGCTCCAAGAGCTAATGCTCTTACAATATCACTACCGCCTCTAATACCACTGTCAAATATGATTGGAAAATCTTTTCCTAAAGAATTTCTTATCAAAGGAAGTACTTCAATTGATGCTGTTGCGCTATCTAATTGTCTTCCACCATGATTTGAAACTTGTATAGCATCAGCTCCTTCTTCTTTAATTTTAATTGCATCTTCTGGAGACATCACGCCTTTTATAATTAGTTTTCCTTTCCATTTTTCTCGCACTCTTTTCAATGTATTCCAATCAGTGGATCCTCTACTTTCACCTCTATTAAATTTATTTCCTCGCTTCGATGTTTCATAATTCATTGGCTTAGGAATTCCATATAGAAGTGTACTTATTGACCAAAGTGGATGTGTAGCAAAATCAAAAAATTGTTTTGGGCCTAAATTAAACGGTACAGTAAAACCATTCTTATTATCTTTGGCTCTTCTAAATTGTATAGGGACATCAACAGTAAGAATTGCAACTTTATAACCTTTTTGATGACCTCTATCTAAAAGTTCCATAAGAAATTCTTCATCTTGAAAGTTATATAATTGTAACCAACAATTTCCTTTAGAAAGATCATACATTTTTTCTAGTGATGTTGATGATGCCATCGATACACATATTGGCACATTATTATTAACGCTTTCTTGCGCTAACATTACATCTGCACCTGGCCAAGTTAAATTACACATTCCCATTGGTGCAAAGCCAAATGGTTGATCGTATTCGGAGCCTAAAAAACTTTTATTAATTTTTCTTTTTTCCACATTTCTGAGAACACGAGGTTGAAGTCTAATCTGATCTAGAGCTTTACTATTATTTTCGCATAATTTTTCGTCTCCAGAAGCTCCATCCACAAAATCAAACATCATTCTTGGCATTCTTTTTCTAGCTAAATTACGAGCATCTTCAATACTATGAATTCTTTTGCTTGGAAAAATATTACTCATTCGTTTTTTTTATATGATCATTTAATACAATTCTATTATTATTATCATCAATAAAATATGCATTTCTATTTTTGCTTGAAGAACAAACAGAAGTTGGTTTACCGTTTATGAATAGAACAGCAACACCATCATCAATAGCTATACCATTAGGTATTTTTTTATTCTTAATACTTAATTCAAATTCATAAATTCTATTTTTTTCAGACGCATGAGGTGTACAGCTTCCTGATATAAAATTCATTCCTCTAAGGGGTTTATATCCATCTCCTAGGGAATCTGTAAATATCCATTCAAACCAACAAACAGCACCAGCGCTAACACCTGATAAAATAATTCCTGAGTTATAAGCTTTTTCAAAATATTTATACAATTTATTTGCCTGCCACAAATCTAGCATGAAATTGGTATTTCCTCCTCCAACATAAATTATATCTTGATCCATTATCCAATTTGAGAAACCTTTTACTTTTGAACAAAGTTCAAAATGAGATAATTCAAGATTATATTTTTTTAATTCTTCATAATATATTTTAATTTTATTTAAATTATCTTTGCTTGCTGTAGGTAAAAATCCAAATTTAATTTTTCTATCGATTATTTGATTAATTACAAATTCATCTAAAAATTTGTCTGTTTGGTGTGTGAATCCGCCACCGCCTATAGATATAATTTTTTTCTCAACAATATCCATTTAAAGAAACTATTTTGTTTGAATTCCTGGCCAAGGTTCTGGCTTAGTTGGTATATTTTCTACTAAGCCCCTAACTATCTCATTTTTTTTATCGTACATTGGTAGACTGCAAATTTCACCTTTATAAATTTTTCCATCTGAACACTTCACATCTATTACTGAGCTAGGTCCAAATTGATCATTATTTAAATGTATAATTGCAACTCCACAAACTTGAAATGGCGACCATGTGCTTGAAGTAACTCTTCCAATTACTTTGTTATTA
>CACNHI010000051.1 GCA_902620265.1 uncultured Pelagibacteraceae bacterium
CCAAGTGAGCCCCCTAATGATAATGAGCCTGTGTCTCCCATAAATATTTTGGCAGGAGGAGCATTAAACCATAAAAATCCTAAACAAGAGCCAATAACGGCACCGAGGAAGACTGTTACTTCACCAACACCGGTTATGTATGGAATCTGTAAGTATTCAGAAAAAACAATATTTCCAGTTACATAACTTATAAATGCAAAACATCCTGCCACTAAAATAACCGGAACAGTTGCTAAACCATCTAATCCATCTGTTAGATTAACAGCATTAGATGAACCAACTATAATAAAAATTCCAAAGGGAATAAAAAACCAACCCAAATTTATTACTAAATTTTTAAAAAAAGGAAAATATAAATTTTTTAAACCTTGACTATCTGAAAAATAGGTTAATGCAAGTATTCCAATTAAAGCTATGAGAATTTGTGAAGTTAATTTAAACTTAAATGTTATACCTGAAGAATTTTTATACTTTACTTTTTTATAATCATCAAAAGCTCCTAACAATCCATAGCTTCCTACAATATAAATCAAAAACCATATATATATACTTTTAAGATCTCCCCAAAGTAATATCCCAGAAAATAATCCAATTAATATTAATACACCTCCCATAGTCGGTGTACCTATCTTTTTAATTATATGTTCGTCTGGCCCATCCTCTCTTATAGGATCTAAAATTTGCTTAGTTGAAAAGTATTTGATGAAAGGGTTGCCAATCAGAAATACAACAAATAAAGAGGTAAATACAGCTAATCCAGTTCTTACTGTTAAATATTTGAATACATTTAAGAATGAGTAAAGTTCAATAAGTTCTGAAATAAGAAGATATAACATTAAATACTTCCTTTTAAAGTGCCAACTATTTGATTTAAACCAGTGGAATTTGATCCTTTAATCATTAAATAATCATTATTATTTAAATCTCTAACAATCAAATCATAAATATCTGAAGTATTTCTCAAAATTCTACCTTTTTTCCTTCTTTCAATACCTTTAAATGTAATAGCTGCGTCTTTACCATAAATATGAATTTTATTTATTTTGGACTTATTCAAAACATCTGACATATCTTTATGAAGTTTTTTTGAATGCTTTCCAAGTTCAAGCATATCTCCCATTAAAAAATGCTTTTTTTTATTTTCAACATCAATATTACTAAAATTTAATATTGCACTAGATAAAGAAAGTGGATTAGAATTATAACTTTCGTCAATTAGAAAAATTTTCTTATTTTTATATTTGATTATTGATTTATTCCCTCTGCCTTCGGGAATTTGAAAATCTTTAAAAAAATCAGACTTCAAACTTTTTGTTTTTTTTAAAATATATAAAACTGCTAAGCTAGATAATATATTTTTTATATAATTAAGATGATTATATTTTATATTAAATTTTTTTATCTCATCAAAAATTTGAACTTGCAGTTCATAAAAATTTCTAAATTTTATTATTTTAACAAATCTAATATTCGATTTAAAAGATGAACCAAAAGATATAATGTTTAATTTTCTTTTTTTTGCTATTTTATTGTGAAGATGAAAAAATTTATCATCAGAATTTAGGACAATAAAGCCGTTTAATTTGATATTATTTATAATTTCCGATTTTGCTTTAGCAATTTCTAAAATGTTATCAAAATTTTTTGCGTGCGCATATGAAATATTCGTTATCACTCCAATATCAGGTTTTACTATATTTGATAAAAAATCGATTTCTCCTTTTTTGTCCATTCCAATTTCAAAAACTCCATAATTACACTTGGTATTTAAGTTAAATAGACTTAATGGAACGCCGTATTTATTATTATATGATTTTGGTGAAGAACTTGCTTTTCCAACTTTGTTCAAACAGAATGCCAACAATTCTTTTAATGAAGTTTTTCCGCAACTTCCTGTTATGCCGATTATTTGACCTGTGTAAATGTTTCTTATACTGGATGATATTTTTGTCATAAAATTTAAACTATTATTTACTCTGATTAATTTTTTGTTATTTGTTTTTGCATCCATATTATCCGTTACAATAATAGAAGCTCCTTTTTTAATTGCTTCTGGAATAAAAGTGTTACCATCATTATTTTTTCCTTTGATTGCGAAAAAGATATCATTTTTTTGAATGTCTTTTGAATTGATGGAAGCTTTATTTAATTTAATTCTGTTATTAATTTTCTTTGCCTCTTCATTTTCCTTTAAGATATTTATTTTAATATTATTCGAAAGTGATTTATTTTTTAATTTAATTGAATTTAAAATAGTATCTCTATCAGAAAAAAAGATTTTTCTTTTACCAAAGTCTTGAGTATTTTCATGACCTTTTCCAGCTACAATTAAAATATCATTAGATTTAAGATTATTTACTGCAGTCATAATGGCTTTTCTTCTATTTGGGATTTCAAAAAGTTTATTTTTTTTTATATTTTTTTTTATATTAATTCTTATTTTTTTGGGATTTTCATACCTGGGATTATCGTCAGTTAAATAAATTCTTGTACAATATTTGTTGGCTATCTTTCCAATAATTGATCTTTTTGAGTGATCCCTATCTCCACCACAGCCTAATACAATTGCAATTTTTTTATTACTAAATTGTTCGTTTATATTGCTCAAACATTGATTTAATGCTTCGGGTGTGTGGGCATAATCTAAAACACAAATAGCATTATTTTTAAGGTTACCTATTTTTTCCAATCTCCCACTAACTGGCTTAATTTTATTTAATACTTTTATAATTTTTTCAAATTTAAGGTTTTTATTTTCTGCGGCTAAAATTGCCATAAATAAATTCTTTATTTGTATTTTACCTATCAAATTAAGATAAAAAGAATATTTTTTACTATTGTATTTTATTTTCAAAAATTGTTTTTCTTCGGAATATCTGTGTTCTAAAATCTTAATTTTTCCATTTTGTTTTGAAATTGTTTTTAATTTAATTTTTTTTGCTTTAGATATTTTGAAAATATTTTTATATTCTGGAATGTCCTTATCGGTTATTATCGATCCTTTTTTAGAAAGTAAATTTTTAAAAAGGTAAAGTTTAGCATTTAGGTAATCATTATAATTTTTATGATAATCTAAATGATCATGTGATAAATTTGTAAATATACCTTTATTAAACTTTAGACCATCTAGTCTATGCTGCTTCAATCCATG
>CACNHI010000052.1 GCA_902620265.1 uncultured Pelagibacteraceae bacterium
CTTTTAGAAAAATTATTAGAAATTTATAAATCTAGATGGGATGAAATGACTGATGCCATATCAACTGAGCTTGGTTGTCCAAAAGATTGGTGTTCAGCTAATCAAACTGCATCTGGTGCGGGTCATATTGAAGATTTTATAAAAAGATTAAAAGAATTTAATTTTGAACCTGGTTTTGATAAAGGATCTGTTAATCACATTGTATATGAACCAATTGGTGTATGTGGTTTAATTACTCCTTGGAACTGGCCAATTAATCAAATAGCTCTAAAAGTTGTGCCAGCACTTGCAACTGGTTGTACAATGGTTTTAAAACCTTCTGAGATAGCTCCTTTATCAGCAATGCTTTTCGCAGAAATGATTCATGATGCAAAATTTCCTGCGGGTGTATTTAATTTAGTAAATGGAGATGGACCAGGCGTTGGTACAGATTTGTCGGGACATCCTGATGTTGATATGGTTTCCTTTACTGGATCGACAAGAGCTGGAAAGTTAATCACAAAAAATGCAGCTGATACAATTAAAAGAGTTTGTTTAGAGCTTGGAGGTAAAGGTGGAAATATTGTATTTGCCGATGCTTATCCTGATGCGGTTAGAGACGGAATACGAAATGTCATGAGTAACTCTGGTCAATCATGTGATGCGCCAACAAGAATGTTAGTAGAAAAATCAATATACAAACGAGCAGTAGAAGAAGCTGCAGATGAAGCTAATAAAATTAAAGTAGATCTTGCATCAAAAGCTGGTGAACATATAGGTCCAGTGATATCTAAAACGCAATATGATAAAATTCAAAGTTTAATTAAGAGTGGAATTGAAGAAGGCGCGACCTTAGTAGCTGGTGGACCTGAAAAACCTGAGGATTTCAAAAAAGGATATTTTATAAAGCCAACAGTGTTCACAGATGTAAATAATGATATGAGAATTGCTAAAGAGGAAATTTTTGGTCCAGTTTTATCTATAATTCCCTTTGAGAATGAAGAGGAGGCAATAAAAATTACAAATGACACTGAATATGGTCTTGGAAACTATTTGCAAACTGAGGATAAAGAAAAAGCAAAAAGAGTTTCAAAAAAATTAAGATCTGGAATTGTGTACGTAAATCATAAACCTGCGGACTCTGGCACTCCATTTGGTGGTTATAGACAGTCTGGAAATGGACGTGAAGGAGGTACCTGGGGTTTACATGAATATTTGGAAGTGAAAACTATCACTGAATGGAAAAATTAAGATGATTGGGTATGTAATGGTAGGCACAAATAATCTAGATAAAGCCATTAATTTTTATGATGAAGTTTTACAAATTATAAATTTAAAAAGAAAAGATACTGATGAATTTTGTGCTGGATATACGCAAAAAGATGGCGATGGTGCTATAGAATTTTATGTTACAAAACCAGCAAATGGTAAAACTGCTACTTTCGGAAATGGAACACAAGTTTCTTTTATTGTTTCATCAAGAGAGATAGTTGATAAATTTCATGAGATCGGTTTAAAAGCAGGCGGTAGCAGCGAAGGAAGTGGCGGAGAAAGACCAGAAGGTTCTGGTGTATATTATTCATATATTCGCGATTTAGATGGAAATAAAATCTGCGCTTTTACAAATAACAAATAAATTAAATGTCTTATTCATCAATTGAAAAGCGATTAGCTGAAGGAAAAATAATAATTCTTGATGGGGGAATAGGAGGAGAATTACAAAAAGTTGGAGCAAAAATGGATGAAGGACTGTGGTGTGGGAGATGTTCTTTAGATAGTCCAAATGAACTTTTAAAAGTGCACCAAAATTATGTTAAAGCTGGTGCTGATGTAATAACCGCAAATACTTATGCTTCAACCCCTATATCAATGAAAAAATATGGTTATGAAGATCTAATTAAAGAATGTAATCATAAAAGTATCAAAATTGCAAAAGAGGCCGTGTCAGGTAAAAATGTTTTAGTTGCTGGATCTGTCTCCACTTACGGTTATTTTATGAAAGATGGTGTTGCTAAAATGAAACCAAGTTTTGATGAACACTTAAAAATTTTGTCAGATACAGGAGTAGATTTAATTATTCTTGAAGCTATGTCGTCACAAGCCGATATTGTTGAAACTTTAGTTGAATGTTCAAGTAATTTAAAATTACCAACGTGGTTATCAATATCTTGTGTATTTGATAAAAATAAAAATATTCATCTTGGATATGATGATGATGTGTCTCATAAAGATCCTCAAGTTTATGAGGAACTTGAAGATTCATTACATAGATTTAAAAAATTTCATTCAGGACCAATACTTGTTGCACACTCAAACATGAGTGTAACTGAAGAAGCAGTCAGCATACTAAAAAATAATCATAATAATACAGTTGGCGCTTATCCAAACAGAGGACACTTTGTTAAACCAGAATGGAAGTTTACTGATGATATTAAGCCAAGTGATTATGTTAAAAGTGCAAAAAAATGGATTGATAGTGGGGCACAAATTATTGGTGGTTGTTGTGGTATTGGAGTTGAAGAGATAAAAGCAATTTCAATTCTAAAAAATTAATATAAAATAAAAATATGAAGACGTTTATTGGTGGTATTGGCTGCTTTTGGGATGAAACTAAGTACGAAGGTATTGAGGGAGTAATTTCTACTGAGTGTGGTTATTGCGGCGGAGACGAACCAAACGTCACTTATAAAGCAGTATGTGGTGGAGATACTGGTCATATTGAAGTTGTTAAAGTAGAGTATGATGAAAAAGTTAAATCATATGAAGATATGGTGAGACTATTTTTTAAATTACACGACTCTACTCAAGTAAACCGTCAAGGTACGTATGTGGGAATTCAATATAGATCTGAAATTTTTTATAATAATGATGAAGAAAAAAAAATTGCGGAAAAAGTTTTAGAGGAAATGAATAATAAACTTGGCGGTAAAGTTTCTACCAAAGTTTCAAAA
>CACNHI010000053.1 GCA_902620265.1 uncultured Pelagibacteraceae bacterium
CATTTACAAATATAAATAAATTTCAATGAAGTTTACCAATAGTTTAATTAAAGGCAAATTAATCAAAAGATATAAAAGATTTTTTGTAGATATAAAAGTAAAAAATGCAGTCATAACTGCTCATTGTCCAAATACTGGTTCAATGCAAGGACTACTAGATAAAGATAACGAAGTTTGGTTAACAAAAAATGATGATCCAAATCGTAAACTAAAGTTCACATTAGAAGTTATCAAAGTTAAAAATAATTTAGTTGGAGTGAATACTCATAAAGCAAATAAGATTGTAAAACATGCGCTTGAAAATAAATTAATGGAAGAGTTTAAAAATATAAAAAATATAAAACCAGAGTTTAAATATTCAGAGAATACAAGGTTTGATTTCTTGTGTGATAAAAACTTAATCGAAGTCAAAAATGTTACTTTAAATCGTGAAAGCGATATTAGTGAATTTCCAGATGCAATAACAAGCAGAGGGTCAAAACATTTACTTAATCTTAAAGAATCGATCAAAAAAGGCTATAAACCCTATGTCTTATTTTTAACTCAAATTCAGGGTATAAAAAAATTTAAAATCGCTAAGGATATTGACGAAAAATATTATGAAAATTATCTTTTAGCTAAAAAACATGGTGTTAAATTTATCGCTTACAGATGTGATATAAACAACAAAGAAATTAAGATAGAAAAGAAAATTAAAATTATTGATGAGTAATTATTCTGAGAAATTTGAAAAAATGAGGATTGCAGGAAAACTTGCATCCAATACATTAGATATGATTACTGATTATATTAAACCAGGAATAAGCACCGAAAAAATAGATAATTTATGTTTTGAGTATATTAGAGATAATGGTGGATACTCTGCACCTTTATTTTATCGAGGATATAAAAAATCTGTTTGCACATCCTTAAATCATGTTATTTGTCATGGAATTCCATCAGATAAAGCGCTTGTTGAAGGTGATATATTAAATATTGATGTTACTGCTGTCGTAAATGATTTTTATGGTGATACAAGTCGAATGTTTGTTGTGCCAGATATTTCTGTTAAAGCAAAAAATTTGATTGATGCAACTTACGAGTCATTAATAAATTCAATTAAAATTCTAAAACCTGGAGTAAAACTTGGAGATATTGGACACGAGATACAGACTTACGTTGAAGCTAAAGGATTTAGTGTTGTAAGAGATTTTTGTGGTCATGGTATTAGCGATGTATTTCATGAACCACCTAATGTCTTACACTATGGCAATAAAAATACTGGAAAAGAGTTAACACCTGGAATGACTTTTACTATTGAGCCGATGATAAATGCAGGCAAATTTGAATCTAAGCTGTTAAATGATGGATGGACAGCAGTAACTAAAGATAAATCACTTTCTGCACAATTTGAACATACAGTTGGAATTACAGAAAATGGTTATGAAATTTTTACAGAATCTGATAAAGGTTATACAAAGCCCCCGTACTAATGATATCTCGTTATTCAAGAAAAGAATTAGTTAAAATTTGGTCAGAAGAAAATAAGTATAAAGTTTGGCTAGATATAGAAGTTGCAGCAGCACAAGCAATGGAAAAATATAAAATTATTCCAAAGGGTGTATCTAAAATTGTGCAAAAAAAAGGTAAAATTAAAGTTAAAAGAATTCACGATATTGAAAAAAAAGTTAAACACGATGTAATAGCCTTTTTAACATCAATTACAGAACAAGCAGGAATTAAAGCAAGATATTTGCATCAAGGTATGACCTCATCAGATGTTCTAGATACAAGTTTTAATATTCAATTAGTTCAATCAGGAAATATTCTTCTTAAAGATATTGAAAAAATACTTTCAGTATTAAGAAGAAAAGCAAAAAAATATAAGTTCACTCCATGTATTGGTAGAAGTCATGGAATTCATGCTGAACCTATAACATTTGGTTTAAAACTTGCATCTTATTATGCAGAATTTAAAAGAAACAAAAAAAGGCTAGAAAATGCAATTCAAGAAATATCAACCTGTGCAATATCTGGTGCTGTTGGCACATATGCTAATATTGATCCTAGAATTGAATTACATGTCGCAAAAAAACTAAAACTAAAGCCTGAAACAATTTCTACACAAATAATACCAAGAGATAGACATGCTTATTATTTTTCAGTACTGGGAATAATTGCGGGATCAGTTGAAAGAGTTTCTACTGAGATCAGACATTTGCAAAGAAGTGAGGTTTATGAATTACAGGAATACTTTTCTAAAGATCAAAAGGGATCGTCGGCAATGCCTCATAAAAAAAATCCTATTCTAAGTGAAAATTTAACAGGATTAGCAAGAATGGTTAGAAGTTACGTATTTCCTGCATTAGAGAATATTGCTCTATGGCATGAAAGAGATATTTCTCATTCGAGCGTTGAAAGAAATATAGGGCCGGATGCTAATATTACTTTAGATTTTGCTTTAGTAAGATTAGGAAACATCTTAGATCAAATGATTGTTTATCCAAAAAAAATGTTGAAAAATCTTAATTTAACAAATGGAGTAGTGTTTTCACAAGAGGTAATGCTTAAACTTACCCAAAAAGGCATTAGTAGAGAATTAGCTTATAGAAAAGTTCAGAAAAATGCCAAAACAAGTATTGAAAAAGATATTAATTTATTAGATTTATTAATTTCAGATAAAGAGATTTCAAAACTAAT
>CACNHI010000054.1 GCA_902620265.1 uncultured Pelagibacteraceae bacterium
GTAGCTGAGGGTATTTTCCAGTGATAATCATTCTCAATAATTTTTTTATATGCGACAATAGTTATATGTAATATAAGAGGAAATAAAGTATTAATTTTGGCATGAACAATGTAACTCCACTTAACAAATTTTCCAACACTAACGTTTCAAATGATTTTCAAAAACAAAACGTTAAATTTGATATTGATAAATTAAGAAATGCATGTAATGAAGTTTTAAAGATTAAAGGATTTGATACAAGTTTGGGAATACCACACTTTGCGGGTATCTCTTTAAACCAAATACCCGGAGATCCTGAATCAATCAAAGGAAATAAAGTAAGAGGTGTTTATTGGACAAAGCCTGATGCGACAGGTGTCGAAGTTTCAAGAGATGTAAAAATTGATGAGAGCAAATACACAGAATTTGTTAAAGAATTCGAACACACTTATTTCAAAGAAGTTTATGATGAGCTATCAAAGAGATATAAGCTTGGAAGAGTAAGACTTCTATTAAAAGAGCCAAGATCAACATTAAGCTGGCACAGAGATCCGGAACCAAGATTACACATACCAATTTATACAAATCCAGGTGCTATAATGGTAATAGACAAAAGAGCTGAGCATATGCCAGCAGATGGATCAGTTTGGGTTACAAATAACATTAAATATCATAACGCTTTTAATGGCGGAGAAGAGAATAGAGTTCATTTAGTTGCATGTGTTTTGGACTATAAATTTAATTAAATTTTTTATATAGTATTTTATTGAAAAAAATATTTATTTCATCTGATCACGCAGGTTTCACATTAAAAAAAAAAATAGTAAATTATTTAACAAAGAAAAAGTTTGTTTTTAAAGATTTGGGTCCTTTTTCTGTTAAAAGCGTAGATTATCCCATTTATGCACACAAATTAGCAAATAATGTAAAAAAAAATAAAAAAAATGTTGGTATTTTGATTTGTGGTTCGGGAACTGGGATGAATATAGCGGCTAATAAACACAGAAATATAAGAGCTGCTCAATGTTTTAGCTTGAAATCTACTAAATTATCTAGATTGCATAATGATGCAAATGTTATTACATTGGGAGCAAGGTTAATTTCAAAAAATAATGCTTTGAGGTATATTAGCGTTTTTTTGAATACAAAATTTGAAGGTGGAAGACATTTAAGAAGAGTTAAAAAGATATAGGAGCGATTATGTCAAGCGAAGGAAAATATTTAAACGTAGATTATAAAAATTTTTTTGAAAAAAAACTGTCGGAGACTGATCCTGAGGTTTACAAAGCTGTTACTGATGAACTTATTAGACAACAAAATCATATTGAACTTATTGCATCAGAAAATATTGTATCACAAGCTGTATTAGAAGCTCAGGGATCTGTGTTGACTAATAAATATGCAGAAGGTTATCCTGGGAAAAGATATTATAATGGATGTGAACACGTTGATGTAGCTGAATCTTTAGCTAACGAAAGATTAAAAAAATTATTTAATTGTAAATTTGCTAATTCACAACCTCATTCAGGTGCGCAAGCAAATGGTGCTGTGTTTTTAGCTTTGTTAAAACCAGGGGACACATTCATGGGTATGAGTTTGGATTCTGGAGGACATATAACTCATGGCCTAAAAATATCGATGTCTGGAAAATGGTTTAATGCAATTTCTTATGATGTGGATAAAAAAACTGAACTTCTTGATTATGATTTAATCGAAAAAATGGCATTAGAACATAAACCTAAATTAATTATTGCAGGAGCTAGTGCCTATTCACGAGTTATTGACTTTAAAAGGTTTAGAGAAATTTGCGATAAGATTGATGCATACTTAATGGTCGATATGGCTCATTTCTCTGGTTTAGTTGCAGGCAAAGGTTATCCTAATCCCGTTGATCATGCTCACGTGGTTACATCTACAACACATAAAGTATTTAGAAGTGCAAGAGGTGGAATTATTTTAACAAATCATGAGGATCTTGCCAAAAAATTTAATACAGCTGTCTTTCCTGGATATCAAGGTGGACCATTAATGCATATAATTGCTGCAAAAGCAGTAGGATTTCTTGAGGCATTAAAACCCGAATTTAGAGAATACATAAGTTCAGTTTTAGCAAATGCTAAAATGTTAACAGAAACTTTAAAAAATAATGGTTTTAAAATTTATTCAGGTGGTACTGATACACACTTAATGTTAGTTGATCTAAGACCTTTTAAAGTAAAGGGTAATATAGCAGCTGACAGTTTATCAAGAGCAAACATTACATGTAATAAAAATGGAATACCATTTGATACTGAAAGCCCAATGGTTACATCAGGGATTCGATTGGGATCACAGGCAGCAACTACTAGAGGGTTTGGTTTAAAAGAATTTGAAAAAGTTGGTAATTTAATTACGAAAGTAATTAAAGGATTATCAGAAAATCCAGAAGATAATAGTAAAGTTGAAGCTGAAGTAAGGAAAGAAGTTGTAGATCTTTGTTCAAACTTCCCTATATATAAGCATTTAAGATAAAACTTAAAAAATAAATTTATGATTTGTCCATGTAAAAAAGGAGAAACATCCGTTGTAGATTCTCGTCCCACCG
>CACNHI010000055.1 GCA_902620265.1 uncultured Pelagibacteraceae bacterium
ATCATAAACATTTTTTTTCTGTTGAGTGAACATGCACAATCTCTCTAAACCATATGTAAGTTCCACTGACACAGGTTTACATTCAAAGCCTGCCATTTGTTGAAAGTATGTAAATTGAGTTATCTCCATCCCATCGCACCAAACTTCCCAGCCAAGACCTGCTGCACCTAATGTGGGACTTTCCCAGTCATCTTCTACAAAACGAATATCATGTTCTTTGTGATTAATGCCTATAGTATTTAAACTATTTAAATAAAGTTTTTTTATATTTTTTGGTGATGGTTTTATAATAACTTGAAATTGGTAGTAATGTTGAAGTCTATTTGGATTATCACCGTATCTTCCATCAGTTGGTCTTCTTGAAGGTTGAACATATGCTGCTTTCCAAGGTTTTGGTCCCAATGATCTAAGTGTTGTTGCTGGATGAAATGTGCCTGCTCCTACCTCAATGTCATAGGGTTGTAAAATTATACAGCCCTGCTTGCTCCAATATTTTTGAAGATTCAAAATAGTATCTTGAAAAGTTTGGAATTTTGGTTGTTTCTTTTTTTTTTTAGAAACCATATCTTTGCCAGATAGATCTTTCCTCTAAAATATTTATCACTTGTTCTGTACTGCTTTCTGAAGATAGTTTTCTAGCTAACCAACCTTTTGCTTTCTCGAATTTCTTTATTATGACATCATCACCAAATTTTTCTTTTAATATCTGATCTGCATTTCCAATTCCATCTACAAGTCCTAACTCTTTAGCTTTTCTTCCTGACCAAAACTCACCAGAAAAGAGTTCTATGCCCATATCTTTTTTTAGTTTTGTTCCTCTGCTTTTTTCAACAACTTCAATAAAATCTTTATGAAGATCTAATTGTATATTTTTAAGCCTTTCGATATCTTCATCTTTCTCTTTCATGAAAGGATCAAGTGTACTTTTATTTTTACCAGCAGTGTAAACTCGTCTTTGAACGCCTATTTTACTTATTAACTCAGTAAATCCAAAAGATGAGTATATTACTCCAATGGAACCTATTATAGAGCTTTGGTTTGCGTAAATTTCATCTCCACAACAAGCAATTAAATATCCCCCTGATGCAGCAACATCCTCAGCAAATATTATTACCTTTTTTTTGTGCTTCTTTGCTTGTTGTTTCACGTAATCATGAATGAGATGAGACTGAACCGGAGAACCTCCTGGAGAATTAATTGATATTGCAACAGCTGGAGATTTTTTTAAAGAGAATGCTTTTTTAATAATTTCCTCTTGACCTGCAAAATCTATTCCTTGCTTAAACTTTCCAACATTGCCTATTACACCATTTAGTTTTATGTGAGGTATAACTTTTTTTTTTTTGAAAATTGAAAACATATGTATGCTTATTAAATTTATGATTAAATATAAAGTCTCCTTATAGTTGAAGATTGAGGTGCGTCAATTGTTAAGTACAATAAAGTAATATATATAATACTTTGAATTTATGGGAACAGTTGTCCAACTTAAAAATAAGATAAATAATTCTTATTTAGACCTAAAAAGCTCTGTCGAGGATAAGTTAGTTTTAGTTGAGGAGAGAATTAAAACTAAACTTATAAGTAAGGTAGATCTAGTTGAGAAAATGACCAAATATCATTTAGACACTGGAGGTAAAAGACTAAGGGCTTTATTAACATTAGGATCATCTAAACTATGCGGCTATGAAAAAGGCACCAGAGATGTAAACCTTGCTGCCTGTGTTGAACTCATCCATGCAGCTACACTTATGCATGACGATGTAATTGATAATGGCGATTTAAGAAGAGGAAAAAAAACATTAAATAACATATGGGGTAACCAATCTTCTATATTAGTTGGAGACTATTTATTAAGCAGGTGTTTTGAGATGATGGTTGAAGATGGTGACCAAGAAGTTTTAAAACTTTTATCCTCAACATCAGCTGAAATTTCACAGGGAGAAGTTTTACAGCTACAACATAATGGAGAAATTGATATGTTAGAAGAAACTTATTTAAAAATAATATCTTCGAAGACAGCATCTCTATTTGCTGCATCAACGAAAGTTGGTGCAATTTTATCAAATCAGGAAAATAAAGTTAAAGATGCTTTGGAATTTTACGGGAAAAATTTAGGACTTACGTTTCAAATTGCAGATGATACTTTAGATTACAACTCAGAACTCAAATTATTTGGAAAAGAAATTGGAAATGATTTTTTTGAAGGTAAAGTTACATTGCCAATCATTTTGTTAAATCAAAAAGCGAATGCAGATGAAAAAAAAGAAATTAAAAATTGTTTTTTAAATCATGAAAGATCTCAGGGCGATTTCAAAAGCATTCTAGGACTGATAAAAAAATATGATATTATTAATGATTGTTATTTAAAAGCAGAATACTTTATAGGTTTGTCCTCTAATTCGCTCAGTATATTTCCAGATACGAAAGAAAAAGAAATCCTTAAAAAATTAACTTCATTTAGTTTGGAAAGAAATTTTTAGGGACTTAGTAAAACTTTTTTCCAACTTTTATTACCTGATTTTAAATATTTTAGTCTCTGATGAAT
>CACNHI010000056.1 GCA_902620265.1 uncultured Pelagibacteraceae bacterium
GTGATATTAAAAAATTGTCTCACAATGAATTAAAAACTCTTGCTCAAGAGGTAAGAGAGGAAATGATAGATGCTGTTTCTGAAACGGGTGGTCATCTTGGTGCAGGTTTAGGTGTTGTAGAATTGACGGTAGTTCTTCATTATATTTTCAATACCCCTAATGACAAATTAATTTGGGATGTTGGACACCAATCTTACCCACACAAAATTCTAACTGGACGTAAAGATAAAATTAGAACTTTGAGAAAAGGAAATGGTTTGTCTGGTTTTACTAAAAGGGCTGAAAGTGAATACGATCCATTTGGTGCAGCTCATAGTTCAACATCGATATCATCAGCCTTAGGTATAGCAATGGCAAATAAATTATCAAATAAATCTGATAATGTAATTGCTGTAATAGGTGACGGAGCAATCAGCGCTGGTATGGCTTATGAGGCAATGAATAATGCAGGATCAAGTAAGACTAAACTAATTGTAATTTTAAACGATAACGATATGTCAATTGCAAAACCTGTTGGAGCGATGAGGGCATATTTGGCTAAGATTTTTACTGGTAAAATTTATTTTAGCTTTAGAGAAACTGTTAAACTTATAATTTCAGCCTTCTCAAAAAGATTTAGTAAAAAAGCTGGGAAGGCAGAGGATTTTTTACGTTCAGCTGTAACCGGAGGAACTTTATTTAGTTCAATGGGTTTTTATTACGTAGGGCCTATAGATGGTCATGATATAGACGCTCTTCTTTCAGTTTTAAAAAATGCGAAAGAAATAAATTATGAGGGTCCTATTATGATTCATATAAAAACTAAAAAGGGTAAAGGTTATAGTTTTGCTGAAAAATCAGAAGATAAATACCACGGTGTTACAAAGTTTAATGTTAATACAGGTGTTCAAGAAAAGTCCAAATCTAATGCACCTTCCTACACCAAAGTCTTCGCAAATACATTAGTTAAGCACGCAGAAAAAGATAGTAAAATAATTGGAATTACTGCTGCAATGCCGTCAGGGACTGGGATGGATATTTTTGGTAAGAAATTTCCATCAAGAATGTTTGATGTAGGCATTGCAGAACAGCACGCGGTTACATTTGCTGCTGGATTAGCAACAGAGGGATTTAAGCCCTATGCTGCAATTTATTCTACATTTCTTCAAAGAGCGTATGATCAAGTTGTCCATGATGTAGCAATTCAGAGTTTACCTGTTAGGTTCGCAATAGATCGAGCTGGACTTGTTGGTGCTGATGGACCAACACATGCTGGATCATTTGATATCACTTATTTATCGACACTTCCCAATTTTGTTGTAATGGCTGCAAGTGATGAGTCTGAATTAGTAAAAATGATTAATACTTCAATTGATATCAATGATAGGCCATCAGCTTTTAGATACCCTAGAGGAAATGGAATTGGTATAGAACTTCCAAATTTAAATGAGAAACTTGAAATAGGAAAAGGAAGAATTATTAAAGAAGGTAAAAATGTAGCTTTAATTAATTTTGGTGCTAGATTAAATGAATGTTTAATTGCTAGAGAAAATTTAATAAAAAAAGGTATAAATTTAACATTAGTTGACGCTAGATTTGTGAAACCTTTAGATGAAAATTTAATTTGGCAAATAGCTACTGATCATGAAGCATTGATAACTATTGAAGAAGGATCTATAGGAGGTTTTGGTTCACATGTTGCACAATTTTTGAATGAAAAAAAATTGCTTGATAGTAATTTTAAGTTTAGAGCAATGTTTTTGCCCGACAGATTTATAGATCATGATAAACCTGATTTGATGTATAAATATGCAGGTTTAGACGCCACTAATATAGAAAATAAAATATTAGATACTATAAATTCTAAAGTTGTTGTAAAAAAAAGTAATTAACTATTGCATTGAGCATTATGCATCAAGTAATGATCTAGTAACACACAATGCATCATGGCTTCTCCAATGGGAACTGCCCTTATTCCTACACAAGGATCATGCCTACCTTTTACAGAGATAGACGTATTTTTGCCAAACCGATCTATTGTTTTTCTACTTGTTAAAATTGATGAAGTTGGTTTCACAGCAAAAGATACAGTAATTTCTTGACCAGAGGAAATTCCTCCAAGTATTCCTCCAGCATTATTAGAGTCAAACTTAGTTTTATTACCTGTCTGAGATATTTCATCTGAATTTTGTTCTCCTGTTAATTGCGCTGAATTCATTCCAGATCCAATATTAACTCCCTTAACTGCATTTATACTCATCATTGCTGATGCAAGATCCATATCTAATTTTGAGTAAATAGGAGCTCCCAAACCAACTGGCACGCCTCTTGCTCTAACCTCAATGATTGCTCCACAAGAGGATCCAGCTTTTCTTATACTTAACAAGTATTTTTCCCACAGTTTTAAAATTGATTTATCCGGGCAGA
>CACNHI010000057.1 GCA_902620265.1 uncultured Pelagibacteraceae bacterium
AAATTATTACACTCTTAAACTTTTTGAAATTTTTGTTTGCCAAATCCAGAATAACAGGGAGTGGTTTAAACGCTCTAGCTATTATTAAATCAGTCTCTATGTTTTTTTCTCTAAATATATCTTTTTGAATGACCTCGGCGTTTAAGTTTAATTTTTCCTTTACAGCAGAAAGAAATTCACATTTTCTAAAGCTCTTTTCATAGAGGTTGAACTTCATATTTGGTTTTTTAATCTTCATAATTATTGCTAGAACTATTCCAGGTAGCCCAGATCCAGATCCGACATCTGTACAAATATCGTAATTTTCATCAATAAAATCAATAGTTTGTGCGCAGTCCACAATGTGCCTTTTTCTTATATCTTTTACTGTGGATTTGCTAATAAGATTTATATTATTATTTTCTTTTTTCAATAAATCACAATAAGCCTCAAACTGTGGAAATGTTTCACGTGAAACATTTAGAGGCTCTAGATTTTTATATTCTAAAATATTCGAATCGATCAAGCTATGTTCTTAATAGACTTTCTTTTGACATGAGACAACAAAATATATACTGCGGCTGGAGTTATCCCGTCTATTCTTAAAGCTTGACCCATTGTTTTTGGCCTGATTTTCTTGAATTTAGACTTAACTTCATTGGACAGCCCGCTCAAACTGTCATAATTTACACTTTCAGGAATTTTAAGGTTCTCATCTTTCTTAAATGCAAGAATGTCTGCACTTTGTTTGGTTAAATAACCCCTATAATGTGCCTTAATTTCTAGCTGCTCATCAATTTCTTTTGATTTGTAAGGAATATAGGGCCAAATTTCTCTAATTTTATGCATTTTTACATCTTTCTGACTAAGTATCTGCTCTGCACTTCTTTTAACTCCGTCTTTAGCAATATTAACACCAAATTTTGCGACTTTTGATGGGGTAATATCCAAATTTTCCATCAATTTAGTTAATTTATTTAAATCTTCAAATTTTTGCTTAAAAATTTCTAATCTATTATTTGTAACTAAACCTATATTTATACCTTTTTGAGTAAGTCTTAAGTCTGCATTGTCAGCTCTAAGACTTAATCTATACTCTGCTCTAGATGTAAACATTCTATAGGGCTCAGCAACGCCTTTTGTAACTAAGTCATCTATCATAACGCCTATGTAAGCGTCCGATCTATCCAAAATGAATGGCTCAGACTTTTTTACAGATTGGGCTGCATTTATTCCTGCGATAAGTCCTTGTGCAGCCGCTTCTTCATAACCCGTGGTTCCGTTAATCTGTCCAGCCAGGTAAAGATTTTTAATTTTTTTTGTTTCCAATGTTAAAAAAAGTTCCCTTGGGTCAACATAGTCATACTCTATCGCATACCCCGGTCTCAAAATTCTGACATTCTCTAAACCCATGATATTATTACATATTTCAGTTTGTATTTCAGCAGGAAGTGAAGTCGAAATTCCATTTGGGTAAATTGTATTATCTTTTAGTCCTTCCGGCTCAAGAAAAATTTGGTGCCTTTGTTTATTTGAAAACTTAAAAACTTTATCCTCTATGGATGGACAGTACCTTGGGCCAATTCCTTTTATACTACCTGAGTACATTGCACTTAATTTAATATTCTTGGAAATGATTTTGTGTACCTTTTCATTGGTATAAGTCATTTTACAAGAAACCTGTTCATTAATGTTTTTGGTAGTTAGAAATGAAAAAAAATATGGTTCAGTGTCAGCATGCTGTTCCTCTAAATTCTCATAATTTATTGTTCTTCCATCTAATCTTGGAGGCGTTCCTGTTTTAAGTCTTCCTATTGTAAAATTAAATTTTTCTAATTGTTCACTTAAACCTGTTGTAGGTTTTTCATTGAATCTACCTGCTGGAGTCTTTTTTTCACCAATATGTATAAGTCCATTCAAAAAAGTGCCGGTAGTAAGTATAAGCTTGCTACAAGAAATTTTCTTTCCTGACTGTGTTACAAAACCATTTACGGAGTTTTTTACAAATACAAACTTGATTACAGGATCAGAAAAAACGCTTAAATTACAGTAGTTTAGCAGTTTTTCTTGCATATATTTTTTGTATAGTGATCTGTCACTTTGCGTTCTAGGGCCCCTAACAGCTGGCCCTCTACTTCTATTTAGCAGTTTAAATTGTATCCCAGACTTATCTGCTATTTCTCCCATTACACCGTCCAAAGCGTCAATCTCTCTTACTAAATGTCCCTTACCAAGTCCACCTATCGCAGGATTGCATGACATTTCACCAATAGTTTCTATTTTATGAGTGAAGAGGGCTGTGTTAACACCCAACCTCGCAGATGCAGCAGCAGCCTCACAACCTGCGTGGCCACCACCAATTACTACTACATCATAAAAAACATCTTTTATCATATTAAAAATATAGTTATTTTTTTAT
>CACNHI010000058.1 GCA_902620265.1 uncultured Pelagibacteraceae bacterium
ATTATACTAAAGCCTAGCGCCTATCTGCTGTATGACCTTCGATGACATTTCAGTACCTTTATCTAGGCTTTCTTTAAGAGACATATTATTTACATAGCCATGCAAAAAACCTGCTGCAAAAAGATCCCCAGCACCAGTTAAGTCTACAACTTTAAGCCCTTGCTTTATTCCACATTCCAGAACTTGATCTTTATCAATTGCAATTGCTCCTTTTTCACCCCGGGTTAAAACTATTGTTTTACCTAGAGACTTAGAAAAACTTATTACTTCATCGAAAGATTTTGCATCTATTAATGACATTATTTCTTGCTCATTTGCAAAAGTTATATCCAGTTTATTTTTTACAAGATCTAGAAAATGAGGTTTATGTCTATCAACACAAAATTGATCTGATAAAGACATAGCAACCCTGTTTGCATTTTGTATTGCTTTATCAAATGCTCTTTTAGGATCACCTTCATCCCATAGGTATCCCTCTAAAAGAATAATCTCGCTTTGTTTAATTGCATCTGCACTAACATCACTTTCATTTATTTTTCCTGCTGTGCCTAAAAAAGTACACATAGTTCGTTCAGAGTCAGGTGTTACAAGTATCAAACAAGTTCCTGTTGGAAGTTCCTCCTTTTTTTTTGAATAAAAATATTTAACATTTTCTTGTTTTAGTCCTTCTTCATATTTTCCTCCTAGCTCATCATCAGAAACTTTACCAATAAAACCAACATCATTGCCCAATTGAGATAAGCCAACAATTGAATTAGCAACTGAGCCACCTGAAACAGTCTTTTCTATTTTAAGACTCGAAAGTAAACTCTTGAACTCTTTATCGTCAAAAATTAATTTCATTGTACTCTTAGTCAAATTATTTTTGATCAAAAAGTCATCTTCTACTTTACAAATGACGTCTACAATTGCATTTCCTATCCCTAAAATTTTCATGTTAAGCTTTCTTTGTTTGAATTGGTTTTTTTCTATTAGGATAACAACTAGTACAAATTTTACAAGTTATTCCGTAGCATTCTCTAGCTTTACAGAACTCTCTACCATAAAAAATTATTTGAAGATGTAACTTATTCCAATATTTTTTAGGAAATATTCTTTTTAAATCTTTTTCTGTTTGAACAACATTTTTACCATTTGTAAGACCCCATCTTTGAGCTAATCTGTGAATATGTGTATCAACAGGAAAAGCAGGATGACCGAAGCCTTGAGACATGACTACACTTGCTGTCTTGTGACCTACTCCTGGAAGTGCCTCTAGTTCTTCAAAGGTTTTTGGTACATTACCATTATACTTATTCTGTAAAATTTTTGATAAATTATAAATACTTCTTGATTTAATTCTAAATATTCCGATTTTTTTTATTAACCTTTCAATTTTTTTTCTTCCTAATTTTAAGAAATGAATAGGCTTATAATATTTAGGATAAATATTTTTTGTAACATTGTTCACATTAACATCTGTACATTGAGCAGATAATAGAACTGAAATTAAAAGTGTAAAAACATTCCTACTTTTCAAAGGAACTGAAATTTTTGGATATGTTTGATTTAATATTTTTATAATTAGTTTAGCACGATCTTTTTCGTCCATTACTAAAAATTCAAAAGATCTCTCATAGTATAAAGACCTGGCCTTTTATTTTTTAACCATTTTGCCGCCGTTAGAGCACCCTCAGAATATAGTGCTCTATCGAATGCCTCATGATTTAAAGTAATAATTTCTTTACCACTTGAAAAAGAAACTTCATGTTCTCCAATAATTTCCCCTTTTCTAAGAGAATTAAAATTAATTTTTTTTCCATAAGGAAATGATTTTTTGTTTAAATATTTTTTTCCCATTAATTTAAAAAAATCTTTTTTCTTACCTGTGGCTATACCTTTTCCAAGCATCAGAGCTGTTCCGGATGGATGATCTTTTTTATGTTTGTGATGTATTTCAAAAACTTTACTTAAAAAATTATTCCCCAATGATTTAGATGAAATTTCTGTTAAGTACATTAATAAGTTTATTCCTAGGCTCATATTTCCTGCTTTCAAAATAGGAATTTTTCTGGAAAATTGCTTTATTAAAACTTCTTCCTTCTTTGAAAATCCAGTTGTGCCAATAACTACTCTTTTTTTTAATTTTGCCGCAATCTTTAGAATTTCAAAAGTACATCTTGGTGTTGTGAAATCTATTATTAAATCAGCTTTTTTAATAGAATTTTCAGTATTTAAACTTAAATCAATACCACTAATTTTTTTTTTTATTTTTTTA
>CACNHI010000059.1 GCA_902620265.1 uncultured Pelagibacteraceae bacterium
ATCTTATGAATATCAATCCCAATTATGATTGAGTTTTTAAAGTAATCGCTCCAGGTTAATAAAGATTTTCCATCTGCTATGCCAATTTCAAGTATTTTCAACTTTTCGTCTCTTATTTTTTCAAAATAACTCTCATAATTTTGAATATATCCATGCTCAATTTTGTCTGATTTATAAATCTCTGCAATTGATTTGAGATTTTTAGTTTCTGACATTTCTAAAATATTGACTTAGAATATTTTTTCCAATTATCTTGATAATGTTTAGTATTTTCTGAGACTGCTTTTTTTTCATCTTCTGTAACTTCTCTCACTACTTTGCCTGGCGATCCAATTACAAGTGAATTATCTGGTATCACTTTATTCTCAGTAATTAATGCTTTTGCACCAATTATACAATTTTTTCCAATCTTAGCATTATTCAAAATAACTGCTCCAATTCCAATCAGACTGTTGTCACCTATTGAACACCCATGAAGCATAACCAAATGGCCAACGGTAACATTTTTTCCTACCTTTAAGGGATAACCTGGATCAGTATGAAGTACACATCCATCTTGCACATTTGACCCCTCGCCTATATGAATATTTTCTAAATCACCTCTTAAAGTTGCATTAAACCATATACTTGTATTTTTTTCTAATGTTACGTCCCCTATTACAACTGCATTAGGCGCTACCCAATTTTCGCCAGAGTTTTTTGGTTTTTTATCTTTTAAATCATAAAACATAAATTATATATTGTTCTATCATGGCTCTTACAAAAACTCCAATATGCGATTTTGGGAAAAAAGCAGAAGATTTCAAATTAAAATCTATAGATAACAAAATAATTTCTTTAAATGATGTTAAAGGGGAAAAAGGAACACTAATAATGTTCATTTGCAATCACTGCCCTTATGTTAAAGCGATAATTAAAGATTTGGTTAAAGACTGTAAGAACTTAGAAAAATTTGGAATTAAATCAGCTGCAATATGTTCTAATGATGTTCAAAATTACCCCGAGGACTCTTTTGAAAAAATGATTGCCTTTTCAAAAGAAAATAATTTTTCTTTCCCATATCTTCATGATGAGACACAAGAAGTAGCCAAAATATATGATGCTGTCTGTACTCCAGATTTTTTTGCATATAACGGAAACTTAGAACTTCAGTACAGAGGTCGAATTAAAGAACTGAAAGATTTACAACCTATAGACACTAGTGAAAGTGAGCTATTTAAAGCTTTAATATTAATTTCAAAAACAGGTAAAGGTCCAAAAGAACAACACCCAAGTATGGGCTGTAATATTAAATGGATAAAGTAAATTAAATGTTTTTAATTATAACTAGAAATTTCCCACCCGATATAGGTGGAATGCAAAATCTAATGCATGGTCTAACTAAATCTTTATCTAGATTAAATTTAGTTAAAGTTTTCGCTGATTATCATGAAAATCATTCAAATTTTGATAATAGTGTTAATTTCTCAATTGAGAGGGTTGGAGGACCAAAATTATTTAGAAAATTCAGAAAATCATATTTAATTAATGAATTTTTAAAAAATAACAAAAATGTTAATTGTATAATTGCTGATCATTGGAAGAGTTTAGAGCTTATAAGTACAAATAAAAAAACAATATGTTTAATCCATTCGAAAGAAATAAATCATGAAAAAGGATCGAGACAAAATAAAAGATCGATTAAAATTTTAAATAATGTTGATCATGTTATATCAAACTCAGTTTTTACAAAAAATTTAGCAATTAACAGAGGGGTAATCGAGGACAAAATAGTTGTAATAAATCCAGGTGTTGAAGCAGTTAAAGAGATTTCAGATAAAGATATTGAAAAAGCTGAAAAAATTTTTAATGGAAAATCAAACAGATTAATTACAGTTTCAAGATTTGACAAAAGAAAAAATCACGAAAAAGTAATTATGGCAATTAGAAATTTAAAAGAGTTATATCCAAACATAATTTATGTTTGTGTCGGTTATGGAGAGGAAGAGGAAAATTTAAAAAAATTAGTCAGTGAACTTAATTTAAATAATCATGTTATTTTTCTCAAAAATGTTGAGGCAGGTTTAAAAAATGCTTTAGTATACAAGTCAAATATTTTTGTTATGCCATCAATAATCCACAATAAATCAGTTGAAGGATTTGGAATTGCCTATATTGAAGCTGCCCAATATGGGATACCTTCAATTGGTGGTAAAGATGGTGGTGCATCAGA
>CACNHI010000060.1 GCA_902620265.1 uncultured Pelagibacteraceae bacterium
TCAACTAATACTTCGGATAAACTATTTTTAAAATCAGAAAAATTTTTACCTTTGAATTCATTTATAGTTAAATCTAAATTTTGATTTTGAACACTTGAAAATATGCCATACAGATTATTTAATTCTGGTCTTTTTTGAAGATCCAGATCATTCTCTGGTAATTTTTCACTATCAGTTTTTGCTTTTTTTATTTTACTTACAATTTGGTCTTTGTTATCAGTCAAATTTATTCTACTTTGATCTGAGGGATCGGATTTACTCATTTTCTTTGTTCCATCTTTTAAACTCATTATCCTAGAAAAATTTTTTTGTATTAAAGGTTCAGGCTCAATTAAAAAATTTGGTGAATTAAAATCTAAATTAAACTTTTGAGCTATATCTCTTGTGAGCTCTAAATGCTGTTTTTGATCTTCTCCTACAGGTACGTGTGTTGCATCATATAATAGTATATCTGATGCCATTAGAATTGGGTAAATATAAAGTCCCACACTAGCTTTTTCTTTGTCCTTACCCGCCTTTTCTTTGAATTGAGTCATTCTGTTTAACCACCCCATTCTAGCGACGCATCCTAAAAGCCAAGCACCCTCGGCATGAGATGACACCATTGATTGATTGAAAATTATACTTTTATTTGGGTCTAACCCACTAGCTAAAAATGTGGCTGTTGTTTCTCTAATATTATTTTTCAATACTTCAGGATCTTGCTTTACTGTAATTGCATGTAGGTCAACAACACAATAGATACAATTATTTTCTCCATCTTTTTGTAAATTTACAAAATTTTTTATAGCACCTAAATAATTTCCTAAATGCAAATTTCCTGTAGGTTGCACTCCTGAAAAAATTTTTTTTGCCATTTTGTTTAATACTTTAATTTAATATCAGATATTTTGAAAGCTTTTGTAAATATTGATATAAGCATATAGATTAGAAAGGTCATAGCAACAATCAAAAATATCATCAAAAGTTTATATTTACTTTCATATACTAATAAATCAGCAAATAAAATTATTAGCTGATAAAATAAAAATGATGTCAAAATTGATGAAAATAAAATTTTTAATGAAGTAAAATTTAAAATATCTCCATAAAAAAAATATTTTTTTCGAATTAAATACAAGAATAAAATTATCGCATTGAACCATGAAGAAATTGTTGTTGCAATCGGAATTATAATAAATCCTATATCCGAAAAAAAATAAAGACTTATACTAATATTAATAATCACTGAGTAAACTGAATAAACAAACGGTATTCTTGTGTTATGTCTCGCAAAAATAAAACTTGAGAAGACTTTTATAAATGCAAAAGCTGGTAGTCCTAAAGCAAAGTAAAATAATGCATTAGCTGAATTTTTTACACTCAAAATATCAAAAGAACCGTAACCAAAAAGTGCAGAGGTAATTTGCTCAGATGAAATTAAAAGCGCAAATGTTGCTGGCAAACATAAAAACAAGCATAATTCTATTGACTTATTTTGAACTAAATTTATTTTTTTTTGATTTTTTTGCTCAACATATTTGCTTAGATTGGGGAGTAATACAGTCCCAATTGCAATACCTGCTATAGCTAGATTTATTTGATAAATTCTATCTGCATAATAAAGGTATGAAACTGCACTTGCTTGAAATGATGCAATAATAGTTCCAACTAAAATATTTATCTGAGTAACACCAGAAGAAAATATACTAGGAATTAATTTTTTAAAAAAAAATTTTAATTTTTGATCAAAGGTAATTTTAAAATTAAATTTTGGAAAATAATATTTTCTTGTAAAATAAATTAAAAATATAAGTTGAACAAGACCAGCTAGAGTTACGGCATAAGATAAATAAAAAACCAGAGCATCATTTAAATAATTTGCAAATAATAGAGCTAAAATTAATAATATATTTAAAATTATAGGTGCTGCAGATGCAATAGCAAATTTATTGTTAGAATTTAGTATTGCACCAAAAAAAGAGGATAAGCTTACAAATAAAAGAAATGGAAAAGTAATCCTAGTTAAATTAATAGTTAGTTTTAATTTCTCAGTATCCTCTGTAAATCCAGGTGCAATTAAAAAAACAAATATTGGCATGAAAATCTCTATGATCACTACGATGAAAAAAAGACTTAAAATTAAAGAGTTGAAAATATTATTTGCAAACTTTCTTGCTTTCTCTTTTCCATTGTCTAATTCGGCCATATAACTTGGCACAAATGC